>NZ_JBEOVJ010000009.1:0-171693 GCF_040295435.1 Streptomyces sp. NPDC002809 | reverse complement strand
ATGTGGAAGAGCTTGCCCGCCCACAGGGCCTGGGCGATGCCGTGGGCGAAGTTCAGCCCGGCCATCTGCTCGTGGCCGACCTCGGGGTTCACGCCGTACATCTCCGGGCGCTCCAGGCGCTCGATGAACGCGAGGGCGTGGCCGACCGTCGGCAGCAGGATGTCGCCGCGGGGCTCGTTCGGCTTGGGCTCGATGGCGAACTTGAGGTCGTAGCCCTGGTCGACGACGTAGTCGCCCAGCAGGTCGAACGCTTCCTTCATCCGGTCCAGCGCGTCCCGCACGTCCTTGGCACCGCCGGACTCCGCACCTTCGCGGCCGCCCCAGGCGACATACGTCTCGGCGCCCAGCTCGACGGCGAGGTCGATGTTGCGGATGACCTTGCGCAGCGCGAAGCGGCGGACGTCGCGGTCGTTGGAGGTGAAGCCGCCGTCCTTGAAGACGGGGTGTGTGAAGAGGTTGGTGGTGGCCATGGGGACCTTGAGACCGGTGCGGTCCAGGGCGTCCTTGAAGCGCGCGATGATCGCGGCGCGCTCGCTGTCCGAGGACCCGAACGGAATCAGGTCGTCGTCGTGGAACGTCACACCGTGCGCGCCGAGTTCCGCGAGGCGCTCGACGGACTCGACCGGGTCCAGGGCGGGGCGGGTGGCGTCACCGAAGGGGTCGTTGCCTCGCCAGCCGACGGTCCAGAGCCCGAAGGTGAACCGGTCGGCGGGGGTGGGGGTGAAGCGATTCGACATTCTTCTGCCTCTTGTCGACATGGCCCGGGCGGCTGCTCTGCCGTCCGACCGATTTGTTTTCTGACAGTACTAATACGGCATCCTGACGTTTGTTTCTAGACCATCCCGGTGACACATCCGTCACATAGGGGCAACTTGCGAGGCCCGTAGGGGCTCGAAGTCCCCATTGGGGCGGCCCACAGGGCCTTTTCGACCGCAGTCGAAGCGCTTCGAAGATTATTTGTTTTGTGTACGATCAAAATCGGGACCCACAGGAACGAGGTACGACATGCCGTCGCGACCAGCCAGGAATCCGGCCACCGCACCGGTATCGGCCGTCATCGGCGTGGACAGCTCCACCCAGTCCACCAAGGCCGCCGTCGTCGACACCGCGACCGGCCGGCTGCTCGCCGTGGGCCGCGCCCCGCACACCGTGACCGGCCAGGGCGGCGCCCGTGAGAGCGACCCCGAACAGTGGTGGCAGGCCCTGCGCACCGCCGTCACCGCCGCCCTCGCCGAATCGGGCCTGGACCCCTCAGCGGTCACCGGGATCGCTGTGGCCGGCCAGCAGCACGGACTCGTCACGCTGGACGCCGACGGCAACCCGCTGCGCCCCGCCCTCCTGTGGAACGACACCCGCTCCGCCCCGCAGGCCGCCGCCCTCACCGCCGCACTCGGCCGGGAGGGCTGGCTGGACCGCACCGGATCGGTGCCCGTCGCCTCGATGACCGCCGCCAAGTGGATGTGGCTCCGCGAGAACGAACCGGCCAACGCCGCCGCGACCGCCGCCGTCCGCCTCCCGCACGACTTCCTCACCGAGCGGCTGAGCGGCGCCGCCGTCACCGACCCCGGCGACGCCTCCGGCACCTGCTGGTACGACCCCGCCACCCAGGGTTACGACCCCGAGCTGCTCGCCCTCACCGGCATCCGCGCGGACATGCTGTCCACGGTCGCCGCCACCGGAGCCACCCGCGCCGGACACCTCACCGCCGAGGCCGCCCGCGCCCTCGGCCTGCCCGCGGGCATCCCCGTCGCCGCCGGCACGGGCGACAACATGGCCGCCGCGGTGGGCCTGGGCCTGGGCGCCGAGGGGCTCCTCGACCACCCCGTCGTCAGCCTCGGCACCTCGGGCACCGTCTTCGCCGCCACCCGCAACATCCCGCACTCCCCGCTGCTCGCCGACTTCGCCGCCACCGACGGCACCCGCCTCCCGCTGGGCTGCACCCTGAACTGCACCCTCGCCGTGGACAAGGTCGCCGAGCTGCTCGGCCTGGACCGCGAGGACGCCGTACCGGGCGGCGAGGCCGTGCTGCTGCCCTTCCTGGACGGCGAGCGCACCCCGGACCTCCCGGCCGCCTCCGGGCTCCTGCACGGCCTGCGGCACGACACGACCCGGCAGCAGATCCTCGGCGCCGCCTACGAGGGCGCGGTCGTCGCCGTCCTGCGCGCCCTGGACGAGCTGCCGCTGGTGCCGGGGCGGTCGACGTCCGCCCCGTCGCACGAGCAGACGGTGACCGCCGCGGCACCGGACGCGCCCGACGCGCCGCTGCGCCTGATCGGCGGGGGAGCGCGGGGCACGATGTGGGTGGAGACCGTGCGCCGGCTGTCCGGCCGTGCGGTGATCCTCCCGGACTCCGCCGAACTGGTCGCCCTGGGAGCGGCCGCCCTCGCCGCGGGCGCCGCCACCGGGCGCGACCCGGTCGCCCTGGCGACGGAGTGGGGCACCGGCGAGGGCCGCGAGCTGCCCGCCGTACCGCGGGACACGGCCACCTGGGACCGGGTGACTGCGGTCCTCGACCGGGCGACGCCCGCACTCCTGACGACGCACTCCTGACGACGGACCCCTGAACGACGTACCCCGCACGCCCCCGTACCACCGGCTAAGGAAGACCCCCCATGAAGTTCACCGACGGCTTCTGGCAGATGCGAGACGGTGTGAACGCCTCGTACGCCACCGAAACCCGCGACCTCCGCCTCGACGCCGACCGCCTCACCGCCCATGCAGCCGTCAAGCGCGTGACGCGGCGCGGGGACACCCTGAACGCCCCCCTGATCACGGTGGAGGCGTACGCCGCCGCCGAGGGCGTCATCGGTGTCCGCGTCACCCACCTCTCGGGCAAGCGCCGCCCCGGCCCGGACTTCGTCCTCCCCGGCGCGACCGGGGACACCACGGCCACCACCCGCGACGACGGCCCCACCGCCGAACTCACCAGCGGCCCGCTCACCCTCCGGCTCCCCACCGAGGGCGGCTTCGGCCTGGAGTTCCTGGACGCGGACGGCCGCGTGCTGACCTCCGCCGGACGCAAGGGCACCGCCTTCGCCACCGTCCAGGACGGCGGCCACCACATGTTCGCCCAGCTCGCCATCGGCGTCGGCGAGACGATCCACGGCCTCGGCGAGCGGTTCACCCCGTACGTCAAGAACGGCCAGGTCGTCGACATGTGGCAGGCCGACGGCGGCACCAGCAGCGAACAGGCCTACAAGAACGTCCCGTTCTACCTCTCCTCGCGCGGCTACGGCGTCTTCGTCAACCACCCCGGCAAGGTGTCCTTCGAGGTCGGCTCCGAGGCCGTCGGCCAGGTGCAGTTCAGCGTCGAGGACCAGACGATGGAGTACTTCGTCGTCGCCGGCCCCACGCCCAAGGACGTCCTCACCCGCTACACCGCGCTCACCGGCCGCCCGGCCCTCCCGCCGGCCTGGTCCTTCGGTCTCTGGCTGACCACCTCGTTCACCACCAACTACGACGAGGCGACGGTCACCTCGTTCGTCGACGGCATGGCCGAACGCGGCATCCCGCTCTCCGTGTTCCACTTCGACTGCTTCTGGATGCGCGAGTACCAGTGGTGCGACTTCGAATGGGACCCGGACACCTTCCCCGACCCGGCCGGCATGCTCGCCCGCCTCAAGGCCAAGGGCCTGAAGATCTGCGTCTGGATCAACCCGTACATCGCGCAGAAGAGCGCCCTGTACGCGGAGGGCGTGGAGAACGGCTACTTCGTCCTCACCCCCGAGGGCGACATCTGGCAGTGGGACAAGTGGCAGGCCGGCATGGCGCTGGTCGACTTCACCAACCCCGCGGCCACCGCCTGGTTCCAGGCCAAGCTGAAGACCCTCCTCGACCAGGGCGTCGACGGCTTCAAGACGGACTTCGGCGAGCGCATCCCCACCGACGTCGTCTGGCACGACGGCTCCGACCCGGAGCGGATGCACAACTACTACACGCACCTGTACAACAAGGCCGTCTTCGACATCCTGGAGAAGGAGCGCGGCCAGGGCGAGGCGGTCCTCTTCGCCCGCTCCGCCACCGCCGGCGGCCAGCAGTTCCCGGTCCACTGGGGCGGCGACTGCTGGTCCTCGTTCGAGGCGATGGCCGAGTCGCTGCGAGGCGGACTCTCCCTGTCCCTCTCCGGCTTCGGCTTCTGGAGCCATGACATCGGCGGCTTCGAGGGCACCCCGGACCCGGCGGTCTTCAAGCGCTGGCTCGCCTTCGGCCTGCTCTCCTCGCACAGCCGCCTGCACGGCTCCTCGTCGTACCGCGTGCCGTGGGAGTTCGGCGACGAGGCGGTCGCGGTCGCCAAGCAGTTCACCGAACTGAAGCACCGCCTCATGCCGTACCTGTACGGAGCCGCCGTCGAGGCCCACCGCACCGGCGTCCCCACCATGCGCCCGATGCTGCTGGAGTTCCCCGACGACCCGGCCACCCGCACGGTGGACCGCCAGTACCTGCTGGGCCCGGACCTCCTAGTGGCGCCGGTCTTCAGCGAGGACGGCCAGGTCGAGTACTACGTCCCCGAGGGCACCTGGACCCACTTCCTGACCGGCGAGACCGTCAGCGGCCCCGCCTGGCACCACGACACCCACGGCTTCGACAGCCTCCCGCTCCTGGTCCGCCCCGGCGCGGTCCTCCCGCTGGGCGCGGACGCCTCCCGCCCCGACGGCGACTGGACGCAGGACCTGGAGCTGCGCGTGTACGCCCCCGAGGGGATCGGCGACTTCACCCGCACGGTGACGGTCCCCGACCTCACGGGCGCCCCGGCCGCCACGTACGAACTGGTCCGCGAGGGCGGCACGCTCCGCGTCACGGCGGACACGGACCGGCCGTACGAGGTCGTGGTCGTCGGCGACGCGGCGCCGGAGGTCGTCAAGGGCTGAGGACGAGGCAGGCCCCTCCGGCCACAGTGCCGGGCCGGAGGGGCCTGCGGGGCGGTTCGGTCAGCCGCGGGTCAGGTCCTGGAGGCCGACCACGCGCAGCAGTTCCAGCCGCTCGTGGGACGGGCTGCCCGGACGGGCGGTGTAGACGACCAGCCGCTGGTCGTGCTCCGGATTCAGCAGCACCTCGCAGTCCAGCTCCAGCAGGCCGACGACCGGGTGCAGGAAGCGTTTGACGTCGGCGCGGCGTACCGCGACATCGTGGGTGTCCCACAGCGCCGAGAACTCCTCGCTGCGGGCGCGGAGCCTGCGTACGAGCTCTGCCAGCCGCGCGTCGTCGGGGCGGCGCGCGGCGGTGGCGCGCAGATCCGCCACCGCCGCGCGGGCGGCACGGTCGCGGTCCTCGGCCGGGAAGAGCTCCCGAGCGGAGGGGTCGGTGAAGTAGCGCCAGGTGGCGTTGTGGTCCGCCTCGGGGCGGGCGGACGCGTCACCGTGGAGCGCCTTCGCCATCGCGTTCTGCGCGAGGACGTCGCCGCGGTCGCTCACCACCTGGGCGGGGGTGTCGGTCAGCCGGTCCAGGACGAGAAGCAGCCCGGGGCGGACATGCTCGGTCGTCGGCCGGTTGCGTGGGGGCTCCTCACCGGCGAGATGGAACAGGTGGTCCCGTTCGTCGCCGGTCAGCCGCAGCGCGCGGGCCACGGCGGCGAGCATCTGGCGGGACGGGCGCGAGCCCCTGGCCTGTTCCAGCCGCGTGTAGTGGTCCGTGGACATGCCGGCCAGCTGCGCGACCTCCTCTCGGCGCAGCCCGGGGGTGCGCCGCCGCGCGCCCTGCGGCAGCCCCACGTCGGCAGGGGCGAGCCGGGTACGGCAATGCCGCAGGAAGTCGGCCACTTCGGTTCTGTCCACACCTCCACCATGCCCCCGGACTCCGGCCGCAGCCAGGGACAGCCCGTCCCCGGACAAGCACGTCTCTCCCGCCGACACCCGGCCCGCCGCACGCTGGAAGCCGGATGCCGCGTGCCACATGCGGTATCAGTACGGCAGCCGTAATCGGCGTACGCGGACTCACCGGCATGACCGTCCACCTGCATGTTCACGGAGAGAGGGAGATTTCCCATGCGCTACCGCACACTCGGCCGGACCGGGATCAAGGTCAGTCCCTACGGGCTCGGCACGCTGATGCTCGCCACATCCATCGGCAACCCCGACCCCGACGACTCGGCCCGCATCATCCACAAGGCGCTGGACGCGGGAATCAACCTCATCGACACCGCCGACGCCTACGGTGACTCCGAAGAGGTCGTCGGCAAGGCGCTCAAGGGGCGACGGGACAACGTCGTCCTCGCGACCAAGGTGAGCCGTCCGACGGGAGACGACCCCAACCAGCAGGGCGCCTCACGGCGCTGGATCGTGACCGCGGTCGAGAACTCACTGCGCCGCCTGCGGACCGACCACATCGACCTCTACCAGATCCAGCGGCCGGACCCCGCCACGGACATCGAGGAGACGCTCTCCGCGCTCTCCGACCTGATCCACAGCGGGAAGGTCCGGGCGATCGGGACGTCCACGATGCCGGCGTCCGACATCGTCGAGGCCCAGTGGGTCGCCGAGCGGCGCGGCCTGGCACGGTTCCACACGGAGCAGCCGCCGTACTCGCTGCTCAACCGCGGGATCGAACGCGAGGTGCTGCCGGTCGCACAGCGCTACGGGATGGGCGCGCTGGTGTGGGGACCGCTCGGGCAGGGACTGCTCACGGGGCGCGTCCGCAAGGGCCGGCCGAACGAACTCCGACGCGCCGGCTTCTTCAAGCACCTCAATGACGAGCGCCGCCTCGACACCGCCGAGCAGTTCACCGCGCTCGCCGAGGATTCGGGCCTGGCGCCGAGCCACCTCGCCATGGCGTTCGCGATCGCCCATCCGGGTGTGACCAGCGCGATCATCGGTGCGCGCACGATGAGCCACCTCGACGACCTTCTCGCCGGCCTCGACGTGGCACTCACCGACGACATCCTCGACCGGATCGACGAGATCGTTCCGCCGGGCACCGACGTCGGCACGCTCGACCAGGCATACGTGCCGCCGGCTCTTGAGCGGGCGAACCTTCGCCGCCGCCCCGCAGGTGAACGCACCGCCGCCTGAAGGCCGGTGGCAGACGCGTCCTGCCGCTTTTGCCCCTGCGAGGCCAATTGAGCGGAACTGACGTAGCGTCACGTTGCAATGGCAGCCCCGCGCGCGTCGCTCGAGTGCAGGTTGCTGACGATGTGTCACACAAAGCTTGTGAAAAGTTCGGTGACGGCTTCGCCGGTCAATGTCGGGTCCCCTTCGCAAGGGGGCGGGTACTCGCCGGTGGCGGTGTTCCGGAACCCGTCCACGGTGCCCTACGGCGCTCCTGCGGGATCGGGCGCGGCCGAAGCGGTGTTCGTGGACGCATCCGGGGTCCTGCGCCACCTCTCCTCGAACGGCGGGCTGAGCTGGAGCGTGGCGGGTCTGACAGGCGGGCCGTACACGCTGGGCGGTGGCGACGAGCGTGCAGGGGGGATCGTCGCCGTCACCGGGTGCTCCGGCGACCCGGCCACGGTCAACGTCTTCTGGACCGACGAGTCCGGGACGCTCGGGCAGCTGGAGCTGACCGCAGGCGGCTGGAGCGACTCGCCGCAGTACCCGGTGGGACAGGTGCCGATCGTCAACGGCCTGAAGGTCGCCTATTCCCCGCCGGTCGGCGACGACCCGCCGCGCCCGGTCCTGTACGGCGCACAGAACTCCTCCACCATCGTCGTCACCGCGTTCAACGGCAACGGCTGGATGCCGTACCAGAACTTCAGCGACTGGTCCCTCGCGCCGCAGTACAACGGGACGGTACTGGCGCCGACCGCGGCGGGGACCGGGACGAGTGGCTATCCGCACTTCAACGTGTTCTTCAACTCCAGCGGCTCTCCCGGCGTCACGCAGTTCTCCGGCTCGGGGGACGGCGTCCTGACGCCGTGGCACACCCTCCGGTCGCCCGGTCTCAGCGGCAGGGCGGGCGTGGCCGGCGGCGTCTTCCCGGGAGGGCTCGTGGCCCTGACCCAGGCGTACTCCGAGGGCGAGCCGCTCATCCCTGCCTGCGTCTACCTGGACGAGCAGCCGGACGGCGAGCGGAACCTGATGGTCTGGCCGGCCGGGTTCACCGGGGCGATGGCGCTGCCGGTGCCGAATCTGGGGTGCCGGCTGGCCGTCGCCGGACAGTCCGTGGCCGGCCTCAACACGACCGTGTACGTGATCGGCTCCGACAACAGCGTCTACGCCATCCCGCAGATCAGCACGTGCTTCAACGCCCAGACGCCGATGATGGGCCCGGCCTCGCAGATCTATGCCGGCGGATCCGGAACCGACCCCGTGCAGCTCGCTCCGGACCAGGTGCCGGGCGACGCCCCCGCCCTGTTCGTGGTCGGCGACGACCAGAGCCTCTGGCTCTACGAATCCTCGGGCCGGCCAGGCAGCTACAGCGCCACATTGCCCGGCTGCACCGGCCAGTGGTCCGGATACCAGGTGCGGCAGAACGCCCCGCTGCCGCCCGTCGAGCTCGTCAGCCCTGTACCCGCCGGTACGGCGCTGCCCACCGGTTCGAGCGTCAGCACGCCTCTGAACACCATGCTGACGGTGCAGCCGACCGGTCTGCTGCTCACCACGGGCGACACCCCGGTGTGGACCCTGCCCCTCGACGGCGTCGGCGGTGCGATGCTGACCCAGGGCGCCGATCTGACCGTCGTCGACGTGTACGGCGACACGCTCTGGGCGTCGGGAACCGGCACGTCCCCGGGCGCGAGCCTGAAGATCGTGGACTCTCCGCCCAGCGTGCAGATCCTCGACGGCAACGGCTTCCCGTTCTGGTACTCGAACCGTACGCAGGGCCCGTGTTCACCCGGAACCCCGATCGGCCCCGGTGCTCAGATCGCCGCCGACGGAGTGGTGCTGGTCATGCAGCTCGACGGCAACCTGGTCCTGCTCGACCGGTCAAGTCAGCCGGTCTGGAGCACCGGCACGGACGGGAGCGGCGGCAACACCCCCGGGCACTGCGCCGCCTTCACCGAGGCGGGCATGCTGGAGGTCTACGACAGCACCGGGGCGAACGTGGTGTGGAGCTCCGCAGCCTTCGGGGGCAGTCCCGGTGACAGCCTCACGCTTTCCAGCGACCCCGAGCCCTGTCTGGAGATCACGTCCGGCGGTTCCCTGGTCTTCCGGGTCGGCCGGCCGCCGACCGGCGGCGACGCCACAGGCTGCCCTCCCGGCTGGTGGTTCACCCCCGGCACCGGCATGACCGGCGACGGAGGATCCCAACTGCTCATGCAGGCTGACCGGTTGCTCTTGTGGGACCAGATCGGGACGGACTACTGGTCGCAGCCCGGATCGGGCGCCGTGTTCACCACCGACGGCGATCTGCAGCTGCTCGACGGTCAGGGCGCCGCCATCTGGAAGGCGGGGGTGAACGGCGCCCAGCTCATCGTGGACAAGTCTCCCGGCACGCTCTGCATCGTCGACGACCACGGCAACAACCTCTGGACCGTCCCCCCGTCCGGCTGACCGCGTGCCGACCGCCGAACGCCCCCGAAGCCGCCGCCAACTTCCGGAGACCGCCCGTGAGTACGCCGTACCCCAAGATGCCGTTCAGCGCGCAGGTCAGCAGTGTCCTGATCCAGGACGCCGTCAACACCAACAGCGTCATGGTCAGCCTCGATCAGGACCTTCCGCAGAGCGCGGCCCCCTGGGTCGGCACGTTCTGCAACCCCTTCAAGAACGGGCTGGCCGAGGCCTTCGTCATCACCGACACCGCTTCGGACGGGGCATCGAACAACGGCACATACGCGCTGAACCACCTCGCCCAGGACCCCACCGCGGTGCACGGCTGGACCCTGACCCCCATCTCCGGCATCCCCGACGGCTACAGGCCGGCATCGGTCGTCTCCTGCATGGCCGGCGGGTTCCCCAACTTCCTCTGCACTCTGGAAGACGCCGATGGGGCGTCGGGCACGATGTGGCACGGCTGGCTCGACGCGGACGGCAACGTCTCCTCTGAGACGCTCGAATTCCCTGGCGTGGTCGAGGTGTCAACGCTCAAGGTGGCCTACTACGATCCCGCCGTCCACGGCCCGAACAACGGTCCTCTTCCGACAACCGGCGCAGGTCCGTTCCCGATCGTCTACACCGTGGTCCCCGACGCCGTCGACTCCTATCCGGTTTACGGCACACTGAGCTTTGACGGAGGAAGCTGGAACGGCACCACCTTGATCTGGCCCGGGCCCGGCTGGGACACCCCCTTCTCCGACTGGACGCTGTTCCCGGTCCCCGGGGAGTTCGGCAACTGGGACCTGGTCTTTGCCAACGGGTCGTCGTCCGCCGGCGCGTCGCTGTTCTCGATGGAGCGGCGCAACAGCGACGACCTGGTCTACCAGGACCCGTATTCCAGTACCGGCACACCGGTCTCGCCTCCACCGGTCACGGCGGTTCGGTCGTTCGCCGGCGTCTGCTGGGAAGGAAGCGAGTACGGCTCCCGGCCGCTGTACGTCGATGCCAACGGCGTGCCGTTCCTCTACGACGCCGAGTACGGCAGCATCGTGCTGCCCGTGAACACGAGCGGCACGATCACCGCGGCCCAGGCCGTCACCGACAGCGCGGGCATGACCTCGGTGTTCTTCACCGACTCGGACGAGAACCTGTTCTTCCTGACGCAGACGGGCTACTTCACCAGCGGCTCCGCGCCGGACAAGTACACGATCCAGTGGGCGCCCAGCGTCGCGATCGCCGCCGCCTCCACGGAGAGCGGCGGGGTCAACGAGGGCTGCTCCGCCCTGTATCCATCGCTCTTCCCGGGCGACCCGCCCACCCTCTTCACGGCCAACGCCGCAGGCGAACTGAGGTTGCGTCAGCTCAACCCGGCCACCGACGCCGGCCCGGGCGGCTGGATGAACCACACCCCGTCCCTGGCCCAGGTGATGACGTACGAACTGGCCACGTACCGCACCCAGTTCACTCTCACCGACGTCAACGGGCTGCCGGTGGGCAACCGGAGGATCGAGGTCACCGCCTCGACGGTTACCGGCGCGGTCCTCAACGGCACCGTTCAGGTGATCGGGCCCGGCGACGGCCAGTCCGCCACCGTCACCACGACAGCGGCCGGCACCGCCACCGTCGCCCTCGTCGCGAGCGACTTCACCCCCGCCACGCTCACCTTCACCGACGCGCCCGGCCAGTCCGGTGCCGACGCCGGAGAAGGCCCCGCGTTCGCGACGCGGGCCGCCGCCCCGGCCGCCCCGGTACAGGCCTACCTCGCGGGCAGTTCCGACGGCGTCAGCAACGGATGCCTCGGCACCACCGGCTCTCTCCCGTACATGGGCAGGGACAACACGACCTTCACCCCGGACACGATCTCGGGGGCGCAGAACCCGAACCCCGCCCGTCCCGGCAGTCTGTTCCCCGGCGTGCAGGGCGACAACCCGGTCATGTCCGCCGACCAGGCGCACACGGCGATCCAGAGCCTCATGGCCAAGGGAACCGGCCGGCCGAACCAGGGCCGGGCGTCCGCGAAGGACACGGACGGCGCCCTGGCGGGATTCATCATCAACCGCGACATCGTCACTGGCCGGCCCCGCTACCAGGAGTTCCACGACGCCGACGCCTACCGGCGTGAACTGGCCCACCACAACACCGTCATCGGCGAGAGCCTGTGGGGTGACATCGAGCGCATCGCGGACAGCATCTGGCAGGGCATCAAGTCGGCCGCGATGGAGGTGTACCACCTCGGCGCGAACCTCGTCGACGGGATCGTGCAGCTCGCGGTCAAGATCGGTGACGCGATCGTCAACATCGGCAGCATCATCATCGAGGGCATCGAGGACGCGGTCAACGTCGTCATGGCCGTCTTCTCGGCCATCGAGGCGTACGTCAAGGACGTCATCGACTTCCTCAAGGCCCTGTTCGACGGCAAGGCCGTCTTCGCCTGCCAGAAGGCCCTGGCCCAGGCGCTGGACGACACCATCGACGCCGTGACCGCGGCCCTGACCAACGCCCGGACGAACCTCGGTCCGCACGGGACGTTCTTCTCCGATCTCACGGCCGACGTCCAGGGCTGGTTCGGGTCGGCCGCCACGGGCATCGGTTCCGGCACGACGCTGGGCACCACTCCCACGTATCAGCAGTACGCCGCACCGAGTGGCGTCACGGGCAACACCACCCCGATCGCGCGGACGGGCACCAGCGGCACGGCGGTCTCGCCGTCCGACCTGACAGCGAGCCCGCACGCCCACTACCTGACCCACAAGTCCTTCGGTGCGGTCCCCCCGGTGGCCGGCGGCAACGACGGCACGCGCGAAGGCGGCCGTGCCCAGGCGCGCCCCGGCCCGGCCCCGCGCACGTCATCGGCACCATCGTCGAGGGAGAGTCCGCGAGCCTGGCCTGGCCCCCGGTCTCCGCCGACCAGGGACGCTCCGGCGACCGCGGTCCCGAACTCACCGGTACGTGGTTGTCGATCTACTACGTCGGCGGGGCGTTGTGCAGCGTCGTCGAGGGCTTCTGCCTCATGTACATGGACCTGTGCTCGGCGGGCGGCCTGTCCTGGTCGGACGGCTGGAAGGAATTCGGCAGTGCTCTCACCGCGCTCGGGATGGGTCTCAACGTGCTGTCGGTCGCGCTGACCGTCCCGCTTCCCCTCGACAGCCTCAACGCCTGGCCGATCGCCGACTGGGCTGCCGGAGGCCTCTTCGCCACCCTCTCCACGGTCGGCTGGCAGCTGTTCAAGACGTTCTGTCTGAACGACTATCTCAGTGGTCTGGAGGCGCCGGAAGCCGAGTCGCTCAAGCTGTTCGCCTTGTCGGTGTTCAACATGATCCTCGGTCTGATCGATCTCGTCGTGAACATCGTCGGCGACTGCGTGGGGGTCGACGACTGGACCGCCGATCGCATCCTGTCCGCCATCAGCGCGGGACTCGGCCCGCTGGCCAACATCTTCTCCCCGCTCGGCACCCAGCCCCTCCAGGACCTGTTCGGGAAGGACGTGGCGCGGGCCCCGCCGGTCGCCGACGTCACGAGCTACGTCGTCGGCGCGATCATCGGCCTCTTCGGCAACCTGGAGGTGTAGGCCGTTCGTCCGGATCACGCCGGAGGGTCGGGCCCGGCCCGAATCGGGTTGACGGGCGCGTCCCGGCTGAGGTCGGATGTCGGGCGGACAGACAGGACCACCCGCTCCAGGACGGCAGGGATGAGCACAGACAGGATGCACGCCGACGAGCCCGGGATCGACGACTTCCTTGTGCAGCAGCTGATCACCGCGCAGTTCCCGCGCTGGTCCGGCCTCCCCGTCGAGCGCGTCGGCGCCGCCGGTACCTCCAACGTGATGTACCGGCTCGGTGCGGACATGGTCGTGCGGCTTCCCCGTACCGCGGGCTCGGCCGACGACACCACCACGGAGCACCACTGGCTGCCGCGCCTCGCGCCCGCGCTCCCGGTCGCGATCCCCGTACCCCTGGGCGCGGGTGTGCCCGGCGAGGGCTACCCGTGGCCCTGGTCCGTCTACGGCTGGCTCGACGGGAACTGCCCCGCGGTCGGCGACACGGCCGAAGCCGCCCCGCTCGCCCGGGACCTGGCCCGCTTCGTCACCGCGCTCCACCGCGTCGACCCCACCGGCGGGCCCCCCTCCTACCGCAGCGAAACCCTGGCCTCCCGGGACTCCGCAGTCCGTGCCGCGCTCGACGACCTGCACGCCGACCTCGACACCGGTGCGGCCGCCGAAGCCTGGGACACGGCCCTGCGGGCACCCGCACCGACCGGCCCGCCGGTCTGGATCCACGCGGACCTGCAACCCGGGAACATGCTGACGGCTGACGGCCGGCTCACCGCCGTCATCGACTTCGGCTGCCTCGGCCTGGGCGACGCCGCCGTCGACCTGATCGTGGCCTGGTACGTGCTGCCCGCCGCGGCGCGCGGCACCTTCCGTGACGCGGCCGGGGCTGACGACGCGGCGTGGGCGCGGGGGACCGGCTGGGCGCTGTCGATCGCGCTGATGGAGCTTCAGTACTACCGGGAGACCAACGCGTTCATGGCGGACACCGCACGGCACGTCATCGCGGAGATCCTGGCCGACCAGCGGCAGCGCGCGTAGGCAGTGTGCCGACGGTGCGTGTCGAGTCGTACCGATCCGCAACGGGCCGACGCCGGTCGGTGGGGCGAGGCCGAGACCCATCCGGGCCGGCTCCCGAACGGATCTGTCGACGAGCCTCCGGGGGCCGTCCGATACCGACAGGTCACGGAGCTTGAGAGCTCAGCAGAGGCCAACGAAGCAGGGCCCGCCGGTCGGGACGCCCCGGACCGCGCTCTGCACGCGGGTACCGGGGCTCCGGCGTCGGGGTTCGCGACGGGTGGTCAGCGTTCGAGGAGGGAGATGCGAATGGCTCGTTCGACGTGGGCGGCGGTGTTGGCGTGTCCTGCGGCGTTGGGGTGGACCAGGGTGGCGCGCTTGTTGACGAGAGCGCAGTTCAGCAGGGTGCCGACGACCTTGGTGGGCCAGTAGTCCTCGGCGTCGCCGCAGATGCCTTCGACCCACTTGGTGCCCGCGGGCCGGCAGGCGTCGTGGCCCACGCTGGAGGAGTAGACGTCGACGTAGCGGTCGCCGAAGAACGTCGTGACCCGCTGGATCGTGCTGTTCAGCTTCTCGAGTACGTCGTCACGGAGCCAGTCGACGTCGGCGTGGGTGATCGAGCCGAGCTCGGTGAGGGAGAGACGATTGCAGTCACTGCCCTGTGCCGGCAGTACGGCCGGGTAGCCGACCGTGATCACCTTGGCGTTCGGCGCGGCCTGGTGCACCCTGGCCAGCATCTCGATGTACTCGTCCTGCACCCGGGCGAGCTTGTCCTGGATGCTCTCCTCCCCCTCGGGAGGATCGGTGTAGTGGTCGCGGCAGGACTTGCCGGTCGCACCCTGTGCGAGGCACTTCAGGAGGATGTCGCCGAAGGGCAGGCTGTTGCCGCCGACGCCGATGGTGACGATGTCGGTCTGGTCGTCGAGCCCGGCCCGCCGGGTCTGTGGGTCCACCGCCGGCCAGCCCCCTTCGGGTGGCTGGACCGGACTGATCGGTGCTTGCCTGGCCGTGGCGATATCGGCGATGGTGGCGTTGCCACAGCTGACGTCGGTCAGGTGGACGGGCCTGCCCGGCGGGAACTCGGCGAGCTCCCGGTCGACGACGTCGGGGTAGGAGTTGGTGGTGCGGTCGCAGCCGTCCCGGGAGGCGTCACCGAGTGCGGGCCGTGGATCGCCGACGAAGACACCGGCGGTGTACGAGTCGCCCAGCGCGGCCCACTCGTACTGATCAGCCGCACCGGCGGAGCCGACGGGCACGAGCGCGGACGCCGCCAGCGCCAGCCCGACGGCCAGTGCTCGCGTGCGCAGGCGGGAGACAGTGTGTCGCATGGATCCTCCGGGATCTGCAGAAGACGCCCCCAGGGCCGAACGTGCCGCGGGGGTGGAAGGCATCTCGGCCAAGATCATCCACACCGGCAACCTGTCCCTTTGACGAATCGGGCCCACCAACCCCGATCGAGCTAAATGATCAGATCTTTCGTGCCGCCGCATGCCGCATGCCACCTGCCGACACCCCCACTCAGGGCAGCCGACTGGACAACGACATTCCGGCGGTAGCTCTCGGGCCACCGCCGATACACGCCCGGGGTCCGGTCACTCCGGGCGCGCCCGCCCGCCTCGCCACGGCCGGAATGCGATCGTGGACCAGCGGGTTCTCACCATCGACAGCACGTGAGCGGTAACAGCACTGAGAGCGGATGGCCTTCACATGGGCGAGTTGATCCTGATCCGGCACGGCGAGACCGAGTGGTCCCGCAACGGACAGCACACGAGCCACACCGATCTGCCCCTGACGCCTCTGGGCGAGCGCCAGGCCCGAGCCCTCGCACCCCTGCTCGCCGACCGGCGCATCGCGCTCACCCTGGTCAGCCCCTCGGTACGGGCCCGGCGCACCGCCGAACTCGCGGGGCTCGCCGCGCCCCGCATCACCCCGGAGCTGCGTGAGTGGGACTACGGCGGCTACGAGGGTGTCACCACCCACGACATCCATCTCGCCCGCCCCGGCTGGAACCTCTGGACCGATGGCGTCACGGCCGGCCCCGAGGCCCACCCGGGCGAGACCCCCGCGGCCGTCGGCGAGCGAGCCGACCGGATCCTGGCCGAGGTCGGGGAAGCCGCCGAACGGGCCGGGGACGAGGACATCGTGCTCGTCGCGCACTCCCACTTCCTGCGTGTCCTGACGGCCCGCTACCTCGGCCTGCCCCCGGCGGAGGGAACCCTCTTCCAGCTCGCGACCGGCGCCGTGTCCCGGCTCGGCAGGGAGCACGGCCAGCCGGTCATCACGGCGTGGAACGTGACCCTGCCGGAGAGCCTGTTCCCCACCGCCGTCCCGGACACGCCGCAGCTCTGAAGGAGCCGTGGCCGCCCGGCTTCAGCCCTCGTCGGCGAACTCGTCGTCCGCGTACAGGTTTTCCAGGTTGGCGATGCACTCCGCGGCGACCGCGGCCGCGAACCGCGGGCAGGTCCAGGACTCCGCGCTGCGGGACTCCTCGCCCGCCGGGAACTCCGCCGGGTCCCAGAAGTGCGCCAGGCCGGCGCGGAACCCCGCACGCGGCAGCGCCGGGTGCTCGTCCTCGTGCGGGCACCCGGCGGGCAGGGGAGCCGCGGCGACGGCGCGCATGGTGGCCAGGACTTCCCGGACGACGGCGAGCGGAGGGCTCGGGTACGAGATGATCACCGCCTGGTGGGCGACGAGCAGCAGCACGGCGCGATCCCGGTCGTCGGACTGCTCGTGGCGACGGGCTGCCCACAGACCCAGGTCGTCGGCGTGCTTCTCGTTCCAGCTCTTGTGGTCCGTCCGTTCCACGAGCTTCTCGATGTCGAGCCGACCGTCCGCACGCAGGTATTCGGCGTCGGCGTGCGAGGTGTCGCGCTCCCCGAAGAGCTCGTCGCGCCGCTCGCGCAGCTGCGCCAGTGTCTCGTCCGCGATCTCCGCCATGAGGACCGGACACACCACCGCGTCGAGCGGGGCGTCCCCGCCCGACGCGATGCGGCCACGTTCGTAGATCTCCCGTCCGCCGGCACTGCTCAGGGTGATGCCGAGTGCCGCGGCGGACGGCCCGCTGTTCGGCAGCGCCGGGTGCCCGTCGTGGGCGCAGTCGCCGCCGGCGAAGTGCGGCAGCACCTTCTCCACCGCTTCGGCCAGGCCGTCGAGGACGGACTTCGTACGCACCATGCCGGAAACCGCGTACCAGGTCACCGCCCTGACCACCTGCAGACGCCCGGCGCGGTCCGCCGGGTCCGCGTGGGTAAGCTCCGACGCCTGGCTGCTGATCTCGTCGTCGATGTCCGTCCACGGCTTCGGGTACCCGTGCAGCAGCGCCGACAGGGTACTGATGCTGTCCTTGGCCTCCAGCGGCAGGCGGGGCGGCACATCCGTGACCGATCCGGGGCGGATGATGTCCAGACCGATCCGCGCGAATCCGGCCGCGTTGCGCGGGCAGCGCCACTCGCTCCGGGGCCGGTCCTCGTCCCAGTCGGCCGACTCGTCGGCGAGCGCGGGCAGCAGCTCGGCGAGGTAGGCGTCCTCCTCGTCGTCGTGGCTCTGGTACGGATGCGAGTCGTGGGGGCAGTCACGGTCACGCAGGGCCCTGTCAGCGGTTTCCATCACCGCCGCGGCCTGGTCTGCGACGCCTGCTCCGGGCAGCCAGGTGAGGTAGGGGGCCATCACCGCCAGCCCGATCGCCCACACGTAGGCCGACTCGCCACCTGGGTCGGAGGCGAGCTCGCCGACGCAGTCGAGCACCGTCCGGTCGTAGTCACTGTTGTTGGAGGTGTCGTAGTTCTCGCGTATGTCGTCCCAGATCTCGCTGAGTTCGTCGAGAAACATGTCGTCCACGTCGTCCATGTCTGTCACGGTCTTCATGACGCGCGACGGGCCCGGGGGAGTTCCCGTCAGAGCGAGCCGTCGCCGATGGCTGCGACGAAGGGGGCCCAGAGTGCCCTCGTGAAGGTGATCGACGGCCCCCCGGGGCCGGTCTTGCTGTCGCGTACGGGGACGATGCCGGGGAGGTTGTCGGCGATCTCGACGCACTCGCCGCCGTCGCCGTTGCTGTACGACGACGTGCGCCAGGCAGCGGTGCTCAGGTCAGGTGTGGTGCTCATGACTTCGCGAACTCCTTCGCCGCCGAGGCGATCCGGTCAAGGGACGCCTCCGGCGACAGCGCGGCAGCCCTGGCCAGATCGTATGCGGTGCTGTACTGCTCCACCAGCAGGGGTTCTTCCACGAGTTGGCCGCTGTAGGCGCCCTCCGTGTACACGACGGCGGGTGCCTCGGCGAACTGCATCAGCGTCATGGACGCATGCAGGAAGGGGTGCGCCCCGGCGGAAAACGGGAGCACCTGCGTGACGATGCGCGGGCGGGAGGCCGTCTGCTCGGCGAGATGGGTGAGTTGTTCGGCCATCACGACATTTCCCCCTACCGGCAGGAGCAGAGCGGCTTCGTGAATGACCACCCAAAGCACAGGCGTGGTAGGTGAGTCGAGAAGGCTTGTGCGTTCCATGCGTGTCCGGACGTGACCTTCGATGACGTCCTGGGTGGCGAACGGGTGGGACGCGCGGGTGAGCGCCCGCGCATACGACTCGGTCTGCAACAGGCCGAGGACGAGCATGGACGTATAGCTTCCGATGGAAGAGGCCTGGAGCTGGAGTTCAGCCGCATCCGCGAAGTACCCCGCCACCTTCGACGTCCGGGCCAGGAGGCACAGCCGCTGAAGGTGCTCGCCGCTCCCCAGCAACTCGTCCAGCGTGCGTGACAGGTCCAGTTGGGGACGTCGTTCCCCCGCTTCGAACAGCCCGATGTACGTGCCGGAACAGAACGCCCGGGAACCCAGCTCGCCCTGGGACATCCCGGCCGCCTCGCGCAGCCGGCGCAACTCGGCGCCGTAGAAGGCGCGGGGATTGGTGTACGGGTCCAGATCCTTCGGCTGAGGCATGAGCGGAATGTAGCGACAGTCCGGCCCGTGGCGCCTTCGAACGGCCCGGACCAACCCTCACGGGTGACCGAGGGAAAACGGAACGGAAGCGTTTACAGTCCCGCACCGGAGCGCTAGCCTCCCCGAGCAGTGGGAGCGCTCCCAAGCGCGACACGGCACCACGCCGCACAGCACGACCCGAACGTTGTTCCGCCAATCCCCCCGGACGACAGCAGCGAAGGGACGTACCTCGTGATCCACCGATCGAGCCGCCGATTACTGATCGGAGGCCGGCTCCTGGCCGGTACCCGCAGCAGAGCCCTGCTCCTCACTCTGCTCGCCCTGCTCACCGCCATCCCCGCCCTCGGGCTGGTCCTCGTCACCTCCGGTGGCCGGGCCGAGGCCCACGGCACGCCGATGAAGCCCGCCAGTCGTACCTTCCTGTGCTGGCAGGACGGGCTCACCGACACCGGAGAGATCAAGCCGGTCAACCCCGCCTGCCGGGCCGCCGCACAGCAGAGCGGGACCACCCCGTTCTACAACTGGTTCTCCGTGCTCCGCTCGGACGGGGCCGGCCGCACCCGTGGCTTCGTGCCCGACGGTGAGCTGTGCAGTGGCGGGAACCCCAACTTCACCGGGTTCAACACCCCGAGCGCCGACTGGCCGTTGACCCATCTGACCTCGGGTGCGACCGTCGACTTCACCTACAACGCCTGGGCCGCCCACCCCGGTTCGTTCTACGTCTACATCACGAAGGACGGCTACGACCCGACGCAGCCGCTCACCTGGGACGACATGGAGGAGGCCCCCTTCCTCACCGTCGACCACCCGCCGCTGAACGGGACTCCGGGGACGGTGGAGGCCAACTACGCCTGGTCCGGAGCACTTCCGTCCGGCAAGGACGGCCGCAACATCATCTACATGGTGTGGCAGCGCTCCGACAGCCAGGAGACGTTCTACTCCTGCTCCGACGTCGTCTTCGACGGGGGCAACGGTGAGGTGACCGGGGTCAAGGACGGCTCCACCACCACCCCGACCGAACCGCCGCCCGGTCTGTGCTCGGCGGTGCTGAGGACCACCAACAGCTGGAGCGGCGGCTACCAGTCCGAGGTGACCGTCACCAACACCGGCGACGTGCCGATGCTCGGCTGGATGGTCGGCTGGACCCAGCCGGACGGACAGAGTGTGGCCAGTCTGTGGAGCGGGGCGATGACCGTCCAGGGACAGGAGGTCATGGTCCACAACGTGGACTGGAACGGATCGCTCGATCCGGGAGAGTCCGCGACCTTCGGGTACGTCTCCTCGGGTGGCGACCCCGATCCCGCCACCGAGCTCGACTGCACCGTGGGGTGAGAACGCGGACGGCCGGTACCCCCGCGAGGAGGCACCGGCCGTCCGCGCACGTCCGCGGTCAGGAGATCGGCTCCACCCCGGAACTCAGTCCAGCCACACCACGATCCCGGTGTGCCCCGTCAGTACCGCCGCGGCCCCCGCCCGGATCGCGGCCGCGCAACGGGCGTCGGTGAACGAGGCGGGGTCGTACGTCGAGGACATGCCGAGCCCCTCCCCGCGGAACGAGGCGCCCGACCAGTCGACCGCGGTCACGTTCTCGGTGGGCTCGGCGAGTTCCGCCCCCACGATCAGGAACTTCTGGGCGAGATGGCTCGGGGTGACCGTCGTCAGGGGGTCGATGAGGTCGTTGCCCGCGCTGACGACGATGTCCGGGTGCAGGTCCAGCGCCCGGGTGACGGCCGGCAGGAGGTCGGCGGCGTCGGACGCGGTCACGGTCCGCAGATCCACGTCCGTGTCATCCGCCCACGCCTTCACCGCTTTCGCCAGGGCCTTCGCCGGACGGTCGCTGCCCGCGCCGAGCAGGACGACACGGGTGCCGGGCGAGGGCCGCACCCCGGACCACGAACCCGGGCTCGGGGTGACCGTCGACTCCGGTGCGGGTGATCCGTCCCGACCGGTGAATCCCACCTCCAGCGCGCCGGCCGCGGAGGGGGTGGGGCGCCGCTGTGACCAGTCGTCAACCGAGGCGCATCCGGTGAGCAGGACGGCGGCCGTCACCAGGACGGCGGCCAGGGGTGGGCGGTGCAAGACGATCGTCCTCCGGGAGGGGCGCGGCGGCTGCCCTGCGGGGAGCGGGACGGGGCCGGTGCGGAGCGGCTTTTCCACATCCTGCTCATCCGTTCCACACGATCTCCATCGATCCGACCGCTTTCGAACGTTTGTTTACTCACGGTTCGCTGACCGGTCGTCGGCGGTTCATCCGCGACCAGCACGGTGCACGAGCAACCCCCAAGGAGACCCATGCCGCACCGTGTCCGCCGCCCGCTGCTCGTCCTCGCCGCGGCGGTCTTCCTCTTTCTCGGCCTCGTCAGGCCCGCCGCCGCCCATGGCTTCACCTCCGTCGTGTACGCGCACGTCACCACCGACAGTGACAGCCCTGACGGCCCGATCCGGACCGAACTGAAGCTGGAGTACGACCTGCTCGTCGTCTCGGCCGCCGACGCCGGTTCCGACGACGCCCTTTTCCGTGCCGGCACCGACGCGTTCGAGGGCGGGGACGCCCCTGCCCGGGCCGCGGCCCTCGACTCCCACCGCGAGACCGTCGTCGGCTACGTCACCCGGCGCCTCTCGGTCACCACGGGTGGCACCGCCTGCGAGCCCGCTCCCGTCGGCGGATTCCGCATGGGCGCCGAGGATGGCGTGCCCTACGCGCTGCTCGCGCTCGACTGGACCTGCGCCGGACACGCCACCGGCGACCACGAGATTCGCAGCGGCCTCTTCCCGGACCGGGAGGGCTACGTCAAGGGCACCAAGACGATCGCCACCTATGCCGTCGACGGCCGTACCGGCAGCGCCGCCCTCGACAGCGGACACCCGGCCTTCTCCATCGGCCAGTCCTGGCCGGAGCGCTTCTGGGAGTTCTTCCGCCTCGGCGCCGAGCACCTGCTGACGGGCACCGACCACATCCTGTTCCTGCTCGCCCTCATCGCCGGATCCCGGCGGCCCCGCGAAGTGGTCCTCGCCGCCACCGCGTTCACCCTCGCCCACTCGGTGACGTTCCTGCTGGCCGCCCTGGGGCTGGTCTCCGTCCCCGCGGACCTGGTGGAGCCCGTCATCGCGCTGTCCATCGCCGTGGTCGCGGGCTGGCACCTGTGGCGCTTGAGGGAGGACGGTGCCCACGCCCCGGACCTCCGGGGGCCCGGCGGGAGCCGCTTCGCCCTGGACCGTGCCGGGTGGACCCGTCTCGGTGTCGTGTTCTGCTTCGGCCTCGTGCACGGCCTCGGCTTCGCCGGCGCACTCGGCATCGAGGCCGCGTGGTCATGGACTCTGCTGTGGTCCCTGCTGGTGTTCAACATAGGCATCGAGGCCGTCCAACTCGCCTTCATCGCCGCACTGTTCCCGCTGCTTCTGCTGCTCGGGCGCCGCTCGCCGCGGGCCGCCCGGTGGGTCACCGGAGCCCTGTCGGCGGGAGTGGCCGCCATGGGGCTCGTCTGGTTCGTCCAGCGCGTGACCGGAGCGTAGAAACCCCAGGTCAGCGGTGATGTTCAGGCTCCGCCCGGATCGCATTCGCGCGCCGTTCACCCGGTGCCGAGAGCTTGGTGTCCTCCTTCGTGTGTGCACTTCTTGCTCACCGTTTGAACACAAAAGAATCGATACTTCATGAGAACGCACCACCAGCGGACCGGAAGGCCCGTGCGGCACCGCGTGGCCACCGGCGCCACTGCTGCCTTCCTCGGTCTGGCCGTGGCCCTCGCGGGCGGGCAGGGCTCTCCCGCCGCCGCGGCCGAATCCGCCACCGCGGCCGAGTCCTCCACCGCCTCCGGCATCGTCCTGGGGGTCGGCGCCGACGAGACCCAGCGCACCGTCAGCTGGTACACCTCAGCCGACACCGCCCAGAAGGTCCAGCTCGCCCCCACCGCGCAGCTCACCGGCGGCCAGTTCCCCGCCGACTCGATCAACTTCGATGCGCTGGGCGCCAAGAACATCGCCACCAGCGGTGGTTACCACCGCAGCGCCACCCTCACCGGCCTCAAGGAGAACACCGCTTACTCCTACCGCGTCGGCACCGAGGGCAGCTGGTCCCAGGCGTACTCCTTCGCGACCCAGGACTTCGAGGGCGAGTACGACTTCCTGTTCCTCGGCGACCCGCAGATCGGCTCCTCCGGAGACCTGGCGCAGGACCAGGCCGGCTGGCAGGACACCCTGGACGTGGCCACCAAGGCCAACCCGAAGGCCGAGATCCTGGTCTCCGGCGGCGACCAGGTCGAGAGCGCCAACAACGAGTCCCAGTGGAACTCCTTCCTGGCGCCCGACCAGCTGCGCCAGTACCCGTTCGCCGCCACCATCGGCAACCACGACGTCGGCGGCAAGGCGTACGAGCAGCACTTCTCGACGCCGAACACGGACAACTCGGGTGCCCTGTACGCCAATGGCGACCCGGCGTCCAACACATCCGGCGGCGACTACTGGTACATCTACAAGGATGTGCTGTTCATCGACCTCAACAGCAACAGCTACGCCACCTCCCAGGGCGGCGGCGGCGACGAGGCGCACACCAAGTACGTCACCGACGTCATCAACGAGCACGGCTCCGAGGCCAAGTGGAAGGTGCTCGTCTACCACCACTCGATCTACTCGCCGGCCTCGCACGCCAAGGACAAGGACAACAAGGCCCGCCGGGTCGACTTCCCGACGACCTTCTCCGAGCTGGGCGTCGACATGGTCCTGCAGGGCCACGACCACAGCTACTCCCGCAGCTACCTCATCAAGAACGGCGAAAAGGCCGACGCCGATGAGCAGCCCGGCGCGGCCGACGTCTACCCCGGCCCCGGCGGCGTCCTCTACGTCACGGCCAACTCGGCCTCGGGCTCGAAGTACTACGACATCACCGCCCCCGACTCCAGCGGCACCAGCGGCGCGGGCAACGGCGCCGACCCGCTGAACCCGGACAGCTACTGGTACAACTCCGTCCAGAACCAGGAGCACGTCCGCAGCTACGTCAAGGTCCAGGTGCGGGACGAGAAGCTCGTCGTGGAGAACATCCGCAGCGGCAGCTGCGCTGCACCCAACTCCCAGGTCTCTGAGGGCGACTGGTGCAAGAACACCACAGCCGCCCAGCCGGTCGGCTCGGTCGTCGACAAGGTGAGCGTCCACCCGTACAACGGTGACGGCCAGTCCCTCCAGGTGAACGTGCCGAAGCCCGCTCCGGGCGAGTTCGGCTGGACCATCGACGGCTACAACGGCCTGGTGGACCTCGGTACGGCCAAGGAGGAGAACGGCGACCACTTCACCGCCTCCGGCAAGATCAACCCGATCCTCGTGTCGGACACCCGCCGCTCCCTCTCCCCGTGGGCGGTCTCGGCCGGAGTGAGCGAGTTCAAGGACGCCGAGAAGACGTTCGCGGGCTCCTACCTCGGCTGGTCCCCGTACCTCCTCGACCAGGGCGCCGGTGCCAAGGCCGGCGCGTCGGTCCCCTCCGGCTACGGCGGCACGGGTGACGGCCTGGCCCTCTCCCGGGGCCTCGGCTCCGCGCCCCAGGGCCACGCCCGCGGCACGGCCAAGCTGGGCGCCGACCTCGACCTGAAGATCCCGGACTCCGTCCAGAAGGGCGGCTACCGAGCCACCCTCACCATCACTGCGCTGAGCAGCTGACGCTCCCCGCTCCACCGGCGTGGCAGGCTCCGGTACGCCGCAGCCTGCCACGCCGCCGTTCCGAGAGAGACCCCATGCACGCAGTGGCACCACCTCGCCGCACCACCACCGCCGTCCTCGTCCGCACCGCCCTCCTCGTCCTCCTCGCGGCCCTGGTGTCCGGCACGTTCGCCCGCCCGGCACAGGCGGCCGAGGGCGACGTCACCTGGACGGTCAGGACGGCCGCGAACGACTACGGGGAGGACCGGTCGAGCTTCAGCTACGCCGTCAACCCCGGCGGCGAGGCCGAGGATGCCCTGGTCGTGGCCAACCACGGCACCGAACCATTGAGCCTCGCCGTCTACGCCGCCGACGGCTACACGACGGAGAAGGGGCAGCTCGACCTCCTCACCGAGGGGACGAAGTCCCGCTCCATCGGCTCCTGGGTCCGGGCCGGCCGCGAAACCGTCCGGATAGCCCCGGGCAAGAGCGCCGAGATCCCCTTCACCGTCAAGGTCCCGGGCAACGCGACCCCCGGCGACTACGTGGGCGGCATCCTGACGTCGCTCAAGCAGGCCGACGACACCGAAGGCATCGCGGTCGACCGCCGCCTCGGCATCCGGATCAAGCTGCGCGTCAGCGGCGCCCTGCGGCCCGGACTCTCCGTCGAGGACCTGCACGTCGACTACCGGGGCTCCGCCGGCCCGTTCGCCCGGGGCGACGCCACGGTGACCTACAACCTCCACAACACCGGCAACGCGCTGCTCTCCGGCACCCACAAGGTCACCCTCACCGGCCCCTTCGGGACGCTGAGCACCGATGCCGGCGACATCCCCGCACCGCCGGAACTGCTGCCCGGCGAGCGCTGGAAGGTCACGGTCCCCGTCCACGCCGTCACTCCGGCCTTCCGGCTCACGGCCACCGTCGCCGTCACCCCGCTCATCACCGATGCCGCGGGCTCCACCACCGCCCTCGAACCCGTGCGGGCCACGGCCCGCGGCTGGGCCGTTCCCTGGACGCTCCTGCTGCTCCTGGTCCTCGTCCTGGGCGCGGCGGCGGCGGCGTTCGTGCTCGTCCGGCGGGGGCGCGCCCGGCGCGCACTGCACGAGGAGGAGCGGGTGCGTGTCGCGGTGGAACAAGCCCTGCGGGACAAGGCGGACCAGCACTCCTGAGGGCCGGTGCCGGGGCGGCGTGGGCATCGGGACCCGGTGAAGGGCTCGGCGCGGCCCGGCCGGCGCGCCCACGCGAACGGGCCGCCCGGTGTGCGGGCGGCCCGTCCTCATGCGTTCTGCGGGTGGCTCAGGAGATCAGCTCGATCTCCGCCAGCGTCGCCGCCTGCGTGCTCACGAGCCGGTAGTGCGCGTACGACCCCGGGGCGTTCACCGTGAAGGCCCTCGTCTGCTTGTCCCAGGCGAACGACTGGCCGGACCGCTTGTCGAGGTCCTTCCAGCTCGTGCCGTCCGACGAGCCCTGCAGCGTCCAGCCACTCGGCGCCTTCGCGGCGTCGCCCGACGTCAGCGTGTACTGCACCGCGTTCGTCGCCGACGGAACCGGGAGCTCCACCGTGGAGGCCGTGGCCGTGGTGGCCGAGGTGTTGTCGAACAGTGCGCCCTCGCCCTTCAGGAAGTCCTTCCTCGGCGACGGCACCTTGTCGTCCTTGGTGATCGAGACCGGGGCGGCGTCCTTGCCGGTACCCCAGGCCGACGGCTTGGAGCCCATGTCGAACTCCAGCACGCCGCCCTTGGCCAGCAGGTCGTGCGGCAGCGACGTGGAGGTCCACTTCTTGCCGTTCACCTTCAGGCTCTGGACGTAGATGTTCTTCGCGCTGTTCTTCGGCGCCCTGACGACCAGGTCGTGGCCGTTCTCCAGGTGCACCGTGGTCTTCGTGAACAGCGGGGAGCCGATCGCGTACTCGCCACTGCCCATGACCAGCGGGTAGAAGCCGAGGGAGGAGAAGAGGAACCAGGCCGACTGCTCGCCGTTGTCCTCGTCGCCGTGGTACCCCTGGCCGATCTCGCTGCCCGTGTACAGACGGCCGAGGACCTCGCGGACCTTCTCCTGCGTCTTGTACGGCTGCGAGGCCGCGTCGTACATGTACGTGACGTGGTGCGCGACCTGGTTGCTGTGACCGTACTGGCCCATCCGCACGTCACGGGCCTCCGTCATCTCGTGGATGACGCCGCCGTACGAGCCGACGAACTCCGGGCCCGCCGTCTCGGGGGTGGAGAAGTACGTGTCCAGCTTCTCGGCCAGACCGTCCCGGCCGCCGTACAGGTTGGCGAGGCCCTTGCTGTCCTGCGGGGCGGTGAAGGCGTAGCCCCAGCCGTTGGTCTCCGTGTAGTCGTAGCCCCAGACCCGCGGGTCGTACTGGCCGGACGGGAGCCGCCAGTCGCCCTTGGCGTCCTTGCCCTGGAAGAAACCCGCCTTGTCGTCGAACAGTTCGACGTAGTTGCGGGCCCGGTTCAGGAAGTACTCGGACTCGTCCTTGTAGTGCTGCTTGTGCGTCTTCTTGTAGAGGGCCTGGCCCATCTGTGCGATGCCGTAGTCGTTGAGGTAGCCCTCCAGCGACCAGGACAGGCCCTCGTGGGTGGAGGTGTCGGCGTACCCGGCGAACGGGGACGTCTCCATGCCCTTGCGGCCGACACCCGAGGACGGCGGGACGACCGTGGCGTTCTTCAGGGCCGCGTCGTACGCCGCCTCCGCGTCGAACTTCACGCCCTTGACGTACGCGTCCGCGAACGCGACGTCCGAGGAGGTGCCGGTCATCAGGTCCGAGTAGCCGGGGGAGGACCAGCGGGAGATCCAGCCGCCGTCCTTGTACTGCTGGACGAAGCCGTCGACCATCTCACCGGCCTTCTTCGGGGTGAGGAAGGAGTACGCCGGCCATGTGGTCCGGTAGGTGTCCCAGAACCCGTTGTTGACGTACACCTTGCCCTGGACGATCTTCGCGCCGGTGTGCGTCGGGGTGTCCGAGCCGACCTGCGGGGAGAACGGGGAGGCGTACGTGTCCTTGCCGTCGACCTGCTCGAAGCCCGAGTTCGGGTAGAGGTAGAGGCGGTACATGCTGGAGTACAGCGTGGTCAGCTGGTCGGCGGACGCGCCCTCGACCTCGATCTTGCCCAGCAGGTCGTCCCAGGCGTCCTGGGCCTTGTCCTCGACCCGGCCGAAGGAGCGCGAGGCGGGGATCTCGTCGGCCAGGTTCCGCTTCGCCTGGTCGATGCTGATCAGTGAGGTCGCGAGCCGCAGGCTGACGGTGTGGTCCTTGCCCGCGTCGAAGCGCAGGTAGCCCGTGACGTCACCGCCGCCGCCGGAGAGCTTGCCGCTGCCGGTGACGGGCGCGTCGAAGACGCCGTACACGAAGAGCCGGGTCGCGCCGGTCGAGCCGCCGCTCTTCACGTCGGAGAAGCCGGTGAAGGAGCTCGTCCCCGGGTCGAGGGTCAGACCGCCGTCGTTGGAGACGTTGTCGAAGACCATGCTCGCGTCGTCACCGGGGTAGGTGAACCGCATCCGCGCCGCGTGGTCGGTCGGCGTCATCTCGGCCTTGAGGCCGTTCTCGAACGTCACCCCGTAGTAGTGGGGCCTCGCCGTCTCGTTCTCGTGCCTGAACGGCAGCGCACGCGCCGTGCGTGAGGCGTCCGGGGTGCCGGAGGCCGCCGACGGCATCAGCTGGAAGGTCTGCCGGTCGCCCATCCAGGGGCTCGGCTCATGGCTGGCGCTGAAGGCCTGCAGGGTGGGCAGGTTGTCGTCGTTGTTGCCGCGTGCGTAGTCGTACAGCCAACTGGTCGATCCGGCGTTGGTGACCGGCGTCCAGAAGTTGAAGCCGTTGGGGACGGCGGTTGCGGGGAAGTTGTTGCCCCGGGAGAAGCCGCCGCTGGAGTTGGTGCCGCGGACGGTCGAGGCGTAGTCCGAAAGGTGCGCCTTGCGCTTCTCGGGCGCCTTCGGGGCGATCTTGACGTCGTCGATCCAGCCCTGGAACTTCGACGGGCCCTTGGGGGAGTCGTACGCGACCAGGATCCTGTCGACGGTCCTGCCGGCCGCGACCGCGCCGATCCGCGCGTCGACCTTGTTCCACTGGTTGACGTACAGACGCTTGGCGTCGGCCTGGCCCCCGGGGGTCAGCAGACCGCCGTTGGAGTCGGTGGCGCGCAGGTCGCTCAGGTATGTGCCGTCGGTGAACGCAAGGTCCACGGCGACGTGCGTGGCCGGGTAGGAGAGGTCCGTTTCGCCCATCTGGGGGTACACCAGGTAGGAAAGTTCGGTGTCCTCGGTGACGGCCGTGTTGACGTCGAAGATCTTGTTGTACGAGTACGCCCGGCCGTCAGCCTTGTGCGTGCCCGCGTACCGCAGCGCCTTCTTGCCGGTGAAGCCGGCGCCGGCCTTGGCGGTGGGGGAGCCGGACGGGCCGCGGTCGATCTGGCTGCGCATGTCGTCGGGGGCGGGGACGGAGGTGTTCCCGTCGGAGAACTGGACGTCGGCGAGCTGGGTCGCGTCGCCTGCGCCGTTGTTCTTCGTGATGTCCAGACGGAAGTGCTGGTAGGCCTTGTCCGCCGTGAAGTCGTACGACTTGGTCTGGAAGCGCTCGCTGAAGGTCTGGCCGGTCCGGGTGTCCAGGTCCGTCCAGTTCGTGCCGTCCTCGGAGCCCTGGAGTGTCCAGTCCTTCGGGTCCCGCTCGTCGTGGTCGTCGGCGGAAGTCAGCGCGTACGTCACGACCTTGACCGGCTCGACGAGATCGAACTCGGCCCACGCGGTGGACTCGAACGACAGCCACTTCGTACCGGATTCGCCGTCGACGAGGTTTTCCTTCACCTCGCCGCCGCCGGTGTTCTCGTCACTGGCGCGGACATCTGTGACCTTGTCGGTCACATTGCCCGGTATTCCGGCGGAGAAGCCGCCATCGATACCCGATGCCCGCTTCTTGCCGTCAGGGCCTTCATCGACGGTATTACGCCAGTCCGGCTGCTTTTCGTCCGCCTCGAAGGATGAGCTGAATGTCCGGTCGCCGGAGGGCTTTTGGCCCTTCGCGCCCGTGCCGGCCGATGTGGCCGCGGCTGCGGTGGGGGCTGTCACGAGCAGGACGAGTGAGGCCGCGATCAGCGCGGCCGTGCTGCTTTGTCTC
The DNA here is from genome assembly GCF_040295435.1 of Streptomyces sp. NPDC002809. NCBI lineage: Bacteria > Bacillati > Actinomycetota > Actinomycetes > Kitasatosporales > Streptomycetaceae > Streptomyces > Streptomyces sp. NPDC002809. The sequence continues at coordinate 142,051 of NZ_JBEOVJ010000009.1, read as the reverse complement.
TTGCGAGAACCATGTCGGGGCTGCATGCCGAGCCATTCCTCCCGAGGAAGTGCGCTTGGACAACGTTGTCAGAGGGGGGCGCAGGAACCAGTAGGGAGTGAAGTTGCGGTTGGTGTCAAGGGTGTTGGATCAGAGTCGGTGTTCGAATCGACCGGAATGCGGAAATCGTTACATCCGAAGGAGGCCGTGCGGTGCCGAGGTATCCGCGAGGTCTCAACTCGGGAAAGACTGCCGTCCAAACCTGCATTCGATCTTGCTCAGTTGGCGACAAGTGGACTATACCTGTCGGCGTCTGCACAGCTTCTTTCCAACTGTGCGGTCAGGGAGACACGGGGGCACGACAACAGGGCGCCGCAGGTGCGTCCGCTGTCAGGTCTCCTCGTGCCCCCCACTGCATTGATCCAGCCAGAAATCAGCACCACCCAAGCGCAACTGACCGCGGTGGCGGGGCCCTTCGCCTGAGGCGAATATCGACGGGCGACCGGTACACACCGCCTGAGTCCTGGAGAAGGCGAGGACTTGAGCATGGGATCCACCTCCGGCCACAAGAATGAGGGCCTTGGCCGTCGCGATGTGATCAAGCGTTCTGCCGCACTCGGTCTGATCACCATCCCGACGATGAGCTTCCTGTCTGCCTGCGCGAGCAGCGACGACGGCGGCGACAAGCAGGTCGAGAAGGGCAAGACCAGCGCGAAGAACCCGCTGGGCGTCAACGAGACGGCCGCGCTCGACGTGGTCATCTTCGACGGCGGCTTCGGCCAGCAGTACGCGATCGACGCCGAGAAGAAGTACACGACGGCCTTCCCGAAGGCCAAGGTCAAGCACTCCGCGACCCAGAAGATCCAGTCGCAGCTGCAGCCGCGCTTCAACGGTGGCACCCCGCCGGACCTGATCGACAACTCCGGTGCCGAGCAGATGGACATGGGTGTCCTCGTCGGCAAGAAGCAGCTGCTCGACCTGACGCCGCTGATGGACGCCCCGTCCATCGACGACCCGAGCAAGAAGGTCCGCGACACCCTGCGCCCGGGTGTCCTGGAGATGGGTCAGTTCGACGGCGACCCGGTCTGGATCATGTACTACGCGTACACCGTGTACGGCGTCTGGTACTCGCAGACCAACCTGGAGAAGCTCGACGCCGAGTATCCCGAGGACTGGGATGCCATGCTCGCCCTGTGTGCGAAGGCGAAGAAGAAGGGCGTCGCCGGCTGGACGTACCCGGGCAAGTACCCGTACTACCTGCCGTTCTCGCTCTACCCGTTCATCGCCAAGATCGGCGGCCGGGAGGTTCTCGACAAGATCGACAACCTGGAGCCGAACGCCTGGAAGGACCCCGCGGTCAAGGCGGCGTTCGAGGCGTACTACGAGCTGCAGCAGAAGGGGTACATCCTCAAGGGCACCCCGGGCCTGACCCACATCCAGTCGCAGACCGAGTGGACCAAGGGCAAGGCGCTCTTCATCCCGAACGGTTCGTGGGTGGAGAACGAGGCGGCGCCGACCACGCCCAAGGACTTCAAGATGATGGTCGCGGCCCCCTCCGGCCTCGACTCGTCGGACAAGATGCCGTTCGGCACCATCTGGGCGTCCGGCGGCGAGCCCTTCGTCGTCCCGGCCAAGGCGAAGAACCCGCAGGGCGGCATGGAGCAGCTGCGCATCATGCTCTCCGAGGAGTCCTCGAAGAACTTCACCAAGCAGGTCAAGTCCCTCAGTGCCTTCAACGGCGGCACCGACGGCCTGACCCTCTCCACGGCCATGCAGGCCGGTGTCGACGCGCTGAAGAAGGCCGGCGACAACGTGGTGAACCCGCGCCTGCAGGACTGGTACGTGAAGCTCCAGAAGGAGCAGATCGGCACCGCCGGCATCGGCGAGATGATGGCCGGGCGCCTGACGCCCGCCGAGGCCATCAAGAAGATCCAGGGCTACGCGGACGCCGCGGCCAAGGACCAGTCCATCAAGCACTACCAGCACTAGTGAGTAACCGTCACCAGCGGCGGCACCCGCGGAAAGATCGGGGTCGGTAAACGATGCAGCACGGCAAGTACCGGTTCATTGTGGGGTTCTTGGTAGCCCCACTGGCGTTGTATGCGGTCTTCGTCATCTGGCCGTTCATCCAGTCCATCTACTACTCGTTCACGGACTGGACCGGCCTGAGCCCGGACTTCAAGATGGTCGGCCTCGACAACTACACGAGGATGCTCAAGGACGACATTTTCTGGAAGTCGCTGCAGCACAGCGTGCTGCTCGTGCTGTTGCTGCCGTTGGTGACGCTGGGCCTCGCGCTCTTCTTCGCCTTCATGCTCAATGTCGGAGGCCGGCGGCGTAAGAACGCCGCGGTCTCCGGCGTGCGGGGCTCGGGTTTCTACAAGATCGCCTATTTCTTCCCGCAGGTGCTCTCGATCGTCATCGTCGCCCTGCTGTTCCAGTTCGCGTACAACCCGCGCAGTGGAATGCTGAATTCGGCGCTCAAGGGAGTCGGACTCGACTCCATCCAGCCGGACTGGCTGGGTGACCCGAACCTGGCGCTCATCTGCGTCATGGTGGTTCTGGTCTGGTCGACGGTCGGATTCTTCGTCGTCCTCTTCTCCGCCGGAATGGCGTCCATTCCGAAGGACTTCTACGAGGCGGCGCTCCTGGACGGGGCCAGCCGCGTCACGACGTTCTTCAGGATCACCCTGCCGCTGCTCTGGGACACGGTGCAGTCGGGGTGGGTCTACATGGGCATCCTGGCGCTCGGGGTCGAGGCGTTCACGGCCGTACAGGTCATGACCGTGGGCCCCGGTGGCCCCGACTACGCGACCTCGGTCCTGCCGCTGTACGTCTACCAGACGGCGTTCCGCGACGGTCAGGCCGGATACGCGACCACGATCGGTGTGGGGCTGCTCATCGTCACCATGGTGTTCGCCGCCATCGTGATGCGCCTGGGCCGGCGCGAGCGGCTGGAGTTCTGATGCTGTGCTTCCCGGGACACGTCGCCCGGATCCCCAGCAGGCAAGACAGCCCGGTCCCGGCGGCCGGCTCGACAGTACGAGGTGAGCACACGTGAAGGCCACTGAAACCCCTCCCGTGGTCACGGTGACGGAACCGGCCCCCGTGTCCAAGGCGCCCGCACCGGACGCCAAGGAGAAGAGCGGCGAGGGCAGGATCCTCAACGTCTTCTCCCACGGTGTGCTGATCATCTGGGCGATCCTGGTGGTCATGCCGCTGCTCTGGGCGATCATGACCTCGTTCAAGACCGACGACTCGATCCTGTCGACGCCCTGGGCGCTGCCGGACAAGCTCCACTTCGAGAACTGGTCCCGCGCCTGGGGCCAGGCGCACATGAGCGAATACTTCTTGAACACGGTCGTGGTGGTGGGCGGTTCGCTCATCGGCACGCTGCTGCTCGGGTCGATGGCGGCGTACGTACTGGCCCGGTTCGACTTCCCGGGCAACCGCTTCGTGTACTACCTGTTCATCGGCGGCATGAGCTTCCCGATCATCCTGGCGCTCGTCCCCCTGTTCTTCGTCATGAACAACATGGGGCTCCTGAACACGACGCACGGACTGATCCTGGTCTACATCGCCTACTCGCTCCCGTTCACCGTCTTCTTCCTCACCTCCTTCTTCCGGACGCTGCCGGGCTCGGTGGCGGAGGCGGCGATGCTCGACGGGGCCTCGCACACCCGGACGTTCTTCCAGGTGATGCTGCCCATGGCGAAGCCGGGTCTGATCAGCGTCGGCATCTTCAACTTCCTCGGGCAGTGGAACCAGTACATGCTGCCCACGGTGCTGAACAGCGACCCCGACCACCGGGTGCTCTCCCAGGGGCTGGTCGAACTGGCCAACAGCCAGGGCTACAAGGGCGACTGGTCCGGACTCTTCGCCGGCCTTGTCATGGCGATGCTCCCGGTCCTCGCGGCCTACATCGTCTTCCAGCGCCAGGTCGTGGCCGGTCTGACCGCGGGAGCGGTGAAGTAATAGCTCAAGCGCTTTCTCCACGGAACCACCGAACCGCCCGCCGGCAGCCCTGCCGGCGGGCGGTTCGTCTGTGTACGGGGGAGTTCGCGGAGCGTGCCGAGAGGGGGTTCGGTGCTCATCCGAGGCTTCGACTGCTCAAGGTCTTGACGGGGGGCGCCCCAAAACGCTCAGCTTAGGGTTCACATGTTGGAGAATATGGCAGGAGTGAGAGAGTCGATGGAGACTCCGGGGTCGCAGACATCTCTGCATCGCGCCAACCTTGAGCGGGTCGTGCGCGCCGTACGTATGGCGGGCTCGCTCACCCAGGCGGAGATCGCCAGGAGTACGGGCCTCTCCGCGGCCACCGTCTCCAATATCGTTCGCGAACTGAAGGAGGGCGGCACCGTCGAGGTGACCCCCACCTCGGCCGGCGGCCGCCGGGCCCGCAGCGTCTCGCTCAGCGGGGACGCGGGCATCGTCATCGGCGTCGATTTCGGACATACGCACCTGCGGGTGGCGGTCGGCAACCTGGCCCACCAGGTGCTCGCCGAGGAGTCCGAGCCGCTGGACGTGGATGCCTCGTCCGCCGAGGGCTTCGGGCGGGCGGAACAGCTGGTCAACCGGCTGATCGAGACCACCGGGATCAGCCCGGGCAAGGTCATCGGGGTGGGCCTCGGTGTTCCCGGCCCGATCGACGTCGAGTCCGGCACGCTGGGCTCCACGTCGATCCTGCCGGGCTGGACGGGCATCAACCCCAGTGACGAGCTCGCCGGACGCCTCGGCGTGCCGGTGTACGTCGACAACGACGCCAACCTCGGGGCCCTGGGCGAGCTGGTGTGGGGGAGCGGCCGCGGGGTCCGCGACCTCGCGTACATCAAGGTCGCGAGCGGTGTCGGCGCCGGTCTGGTGATCGACGGGCACATCTACCGGGGGCCGGGCGGCACGGCCGGCGAGATCGGCCACATCACCCTCGACGAATCGGGCCCTGTCTGCCGCTGCGGCAACCGCGGGTGCCTGGAGACCTTCACGGCCGCGCGGTACGTCCTGCCCCTGCTCCAGTCCAGCCACGGGCCCGATCTCACCATGGAGCGGGTGGTCCAGCTGGCCCGCGAGGGCGACCCGGGCTGCCGCCGGGTGATCGGCGACGTCGGGCGGCACATCGGCAGCGGGGTGGCCAACCTCTGCAATCTGCTCAACCCGAGCCGTGTGGTGCTCGGCGGTTCGCTCGCGGAGGCGGGCGAGCTGGTCCTCGGCCCCATCCGCGACTCCGTGTCGCGCTACGCCATCCCCAGCGCCGCACGACAGCTCTCGGTGCTCCCCGGCGCCCTCGGCGGACGGGCGGAGGTGCTGGGTGCGCTGGCCCTCGTCCTGAACGAGATGGGGGATTCAACCCTTTTGGAGAGCACCCTGCCTGCGGCGACGCCTGCCTTCACTTAGATAACGAATGGCACCGTTGTCATCTCGTTAAGAATTTACTCCTTGACGCCACGCCTGCGGCCGAGTTGACTCCAACCCACCTCGGCCGCAACGTTGCGGCCTCGTCAGGGAGGCAAACCCGCAATGAACGCAATGACGCGACGCATCGTCATAGGCACGGCCGCAGTTTCGATGGCCGTCTCCCTCGCCGCTTGTGGCAAGGCGGGCGACGACAAGAAGGACTCCGCGGACTCGGGCAGCAAGACGAAGATCGGTCTGCTCCTCCCGGAGAACAAGACCGCCCGCTACGAGACGCTGGACAAGCCGCTGTTCATCGAAGCGGTCAAGAAGGACTGCGCGGACTGCGAGGTTGTCTACAACAACGCGGCCGGTGACGTCGGCCAGCAGAAGCAGCAGTTCGAGCAGCAGATCGCCGACGGCATCAAGGTCATCGCGATCTCCTCGGTCGACTCCGAGAAGTCCGCCGGGTGGATCGACGCCGCACACAAGAAGGGCGTCAAGGTCGTCGCGTACGACCGCGCCATCGTCGGTGCCGACGCCTACGTCAGCCACGACAACGAGAAGATCGGCAAGCTCCAGGGCCAGGCGATCCTCGACGCCCTCGGCTCCAAGGCTGCCGACTCCAACCTCGTCATGATCAACGGTGACGAGAAGGACCCGAACGCCGGCCTGTTCAAGAAGGGCGCCCACGCCTCCCTCGACGGCAAGGTCAAGATCGCCTACGAGGCGTCCGGCGAGTGGGACCCGAAGATCGCCGGCGAGAAGATGACCGCCGCGATCTCCTCGGTCGGCAAGGGCAAGATCAACGCCGTCTACTCCGCCAACGACGGCATGGCGGGCGGCATCATCACGTCCCTGGACAACGCCGGCATCAAGGACATCCCGGTGGGTGGCCAGGACGCCGAGCTCCCCGGCATCCAGCGCCTCATCGCCGGTACGCAGACCTTCACGATCTACAAGTCGCCGAAGCAGCTCGCCCCGACGGCCGCCCAGTTCGCCGTCAACCTGCTCCAGGGCAAGGACATCGGCGCCGCGGGCAAGACGGACGGCGTTCCCTCCACGCTGCTCGAGCCGACCGTGGTGAACAAGGACAACATCGAGTCCACCGTGATCAAGGACGGCATCTACAAGGCCGCCGATGTCTGCGTCAAGGACATCGCCGCCAAGTGCACCGCACTGGGCATCAAGTAGTCCCTCCTCGCGCCAGGGCCAACAGGCCCTGGCGCGTGCGGGTTTGATCCGCCCCGCACGGCGGGGTCCGCCCGCCCCATGACTGTCCGGCCCCGGCCGGCCCACACCCCGCTGCCGGCCGGGTGCCGGACATTCTTCCCCCAGTACTTCCAGTACGTCGACGCTGCCGCTCGTGGCGCGGCGTCTCCGCCGGTCAGGCGGCACATCCCCGCCGGTCAGGCGGCGAAGGAGATGGTTCACGTGTCACAGACGCCCGTGCTGGCGTTGCGTGGAGTCTTCAAGCGATTCGGAGCGGTCCAGGTCCTCTCCGGTGTCGATCTCGAAGTCCACGCCGGAGAAGTGGTCGCCCTGGTCGGCGACAACGGTGCAGGAAAGTCCACGCTGGTCAAGACGATCGCCGGCGTGCACCCCATCGATGAGGGCGTCATCGAGTGGGAGGGCGCGAAGGTGGACATCAGCCGTCCGCACGACGCCCAGAACCTCGGCGTCGCCACCGTCTACCAGGACCTCGCGCTCTGCGACAACCTGGACGTCGTCGCCAACCTCTTCCTCGGTCGCGAGATCAAGAAGGGCGGCGTCCTCGACGAGGTCGCCATGGAGAAGCGGGCACAGGACCTCCTGTCCACGCTCTCCATCCGTATCCCCAGCGTCCGTATCCCGGTCGCCGCGCTCTCCGGCGGCCAGCGCCAGGTCGTGGCCATCGCCCGCGCCCTGGTCGGCAACCCCAAGATCGTGATCCTGGACGAGCCCACCGCGGCCCTCGGCGTCGAGCAGACCGCACAGGTCCTCGACCTGGTGGAGCGGCTGCGCGAGCAGAACCTCGGTGTCATCCTCATCAGCCACAACATGGCCGACGTGAAGGCTGTCGCCGACAAGGTCGCCGTGCTGCGACTCGGTCACAACAACGGCATCTTCCCCGTGGCGACGACCAGCCACGAAGAAATCATCGCCGCGATCACGGGCGCCACGGACAACGCCGTGACCCGCCGCAAGTCCCGCAGCGCGGAGGCATCCAAGTGAGCAAGAGCAGCAAGACTTCGGCCGCCGAGGTCCCGGCCCAGGCAAAGGCCACCGAGGCTCCCGCGGCAGCGGCCGGCGCCGTCAAGGTCGTCGACCCCCGCCTGCTCATCCGTGAGCAGGGCTTCAAGGGCTACTGGACCGAGTTCAAGCGCAAGGTGCGCTCGGGCGAGATCGGCTCGCTGCCCGTCGTGGTGGGCCTGATCATCATCGGGATCGTCTTCCAGCTCGAGACCGGCAACTTCCTCACCTCGTACAACCTCGACCAGATCACGCTGTACGCGGCGGGCCCCGGCATCATGGCCGTCGGCATCGTCTTCGTACTGCTGCTCGGCGAGATCGACCTCGCGGTCGGTTCCGTCGCGGGTCTCGCGGGTGCCGTCTGGGCCGTGGTCGGCACGGACCTGCCCGACGGCCTCGCCATCGTGGCCGGCATCCTGTCCGGCACGGTCATCGGTGCCTTCCACGGCATCGTCTTCGCCAAGATCGGCGTGCCCGCGTTCGTCGTGACGCTGGCGGGCTTCCTGGGCTGGGCCGGTCTGCAGACCTGGGTGATGGGCGACAAGTCCACCATCACCACCCCGCTCGGCAGCTTCGTCCGCGACCTGACCAGCTACTACTTCGCCGACGTCGCCGCCGCCTACGGTCTCGCCGTGGTCGTGATCATCGCCTTCTACCTCGCGCAGCTGCGCGACTCGCGCCGTCGCAGGGCCGCGGAGCTGCCGCACCGCCCGCAGAGCGAGATCATCCTGCGCACCGTGCTGCTCGCCGTCCTGAGCCTCCTCGCCGCGTACGCGTTCAACCAGGAGCAGGGCCTCCCGCTCTCCCTGGTGATCTTCCTCGCGATCCTGGTCATCACCGACTTCGTTCTGCGCCGCACCACCTACGGCCGTCAGATCTTCGCGGTCGGCGGTGGCATCGAGGCAGCGCGTCGTGCCGGTATCAACGTGTCCTGGATCCGCATCTCGGTGTTCATGATCTCCGGCACGCTCGGTGCGGTCGGCGGTCTCTTCCTGGCCTCCGCGACCGGCGGCGCCGACCGTTCGCTCGGTGGCGGCAACCAGCTCATGATGTGCATCGCCGCAGCCGTCATCGGCGGCACGTCCCTGTTCGGCGGACGCGGCAAGGTCTGGTCCGCGCTGCTGGGCATCCTGGTCATCCAGTCGATCGTCCAGGGCCTCAACCAGATGAACCTGTCGTCGAACGCGATCCAGTACATGATCACCGGTGGAGTACTCCTCATCGCCGTGATCATCGACTCGGTCTCGCGCAAGACCCAGAAGACCGCGGGCCGCGCCTGACCGCGGATCCGCAGGAGCGCCCGGCACCGCATCCAGGTGCCGGGCGCTCCTGCGCGCCCGCCCCCGGGTGACGCACAACGCACCGCCCGATGAACACGTTCGCGGCCGGAACATTAGACTCGACGAGATCCGGCAGAAGTTCGATCAGGCTAGAACGCAACGCAAGGAGGCACGGGTGGCGCTGCTGACCCGCATCACGGGACCGCGCGATCTGGACCGGCTCACACCGGAGCAGCTGGACCAGCTGGCCGAAGAGATCCGGACCTTCCTCGTCGACGCGGTCTCCAAGACCGGCGGACACCTCGGCCCCAACCTCGGCGTGGTCGAGCTGACCATCGCCCTGCACCGGGTCTTCGACTCGCCGAAGGACAAGGTCCTCTTCGACACCGGCCACCAGAGCTATGTGCACAAGCTCCTCACCGGCCGCCAGGACTTCTCGAAGCTCAAGAGCAAGGGCGGCCTCTCCGGCTACCCCTCGCGTGCCGAGTCCGAGCACGACGTCATCGAGAACTCGCACGCCTCCACCGTGCTCGGCTGGGCCGACGGCCTCGCCAAGGCCAACGAGGTGCTGGGCAAGGAGGACCACGTCGTCGCGGTCATCGGTGACGGCGCACTCACCGGCGGCATGGCCTGGGAGGCGCTGAACAACATCGCCGCCGCCAAGGACCGCCCCCTCGTCATCGTCGTCAACGACAACGAGCGCTCCTACGCCCCGACCATCGGCGGCCTCGCCAACCACCTGGCGACCCTGCGCACCACGGACGGCTACGAGCGCTTCCTGGCCCGCGGCAAGGACCTCCTGGAGCGCACCCCCGTCGTCGGGAAGCCGCTGTACGAGACGCTGCACGGCGCCAAGAAGGGCCTGAAGGACTTCATCGCCCCGCAGGGCATGTTCGAGGACCTCGGCCTGAAGTACGTCGGCCCGATCGACGGCCACGACATGGAGGCCCTGGAGTCCGCGCTCCAGCGTGCCAAGCGCTTCGGCGGACCCGTCATCGTGCACTGCCTCACCGAGAAGGGCCGCGGCTACACCCCGGCCCTGCTGGACGAGGCCGACCGTTTCCACGCCGTCGGCAAGATCCACCCCGACACCGGGCTGCCCGTCGCCACCTCGGGTCTCGACTGGACCTCCGTCTTCGGCGAGGAGATGGTCAAGCTCGGCAAGGAGCGCGAGGACATCGTCGCGATCACCGCGGCCATGCTCCAGCCGGTCGGTCTGACCAAGTTCGAGAAGGCCTTCCCGGACCGGATCTACGACGTCGGCATCGCCGAGCAGCACGGCGCGGTCTCCGCGGCGGGCCTCGCCACCGGCGGTCTGCACCCCGTCTTCGCGGTGTACGCCACCTTCCTCAACCGCGCCTTCGACCAGGTCCTGATGGACGTCGCCCTGCACAAGTGCGGTGTGACGTTCGTCCTCGACCGGGCCGGGGTCACCGGTACGGACGGCGCCTCGCACAACGGCATGTGGGACATGTCGATCCTGCAGTGCGTGCCGACGCTGCGGATCGCCGCCCCGCGCGACGCCGACCAGGTCCGCGCCCAGCTGCGCGAGGCCGTCGAGGTCGACGACGCCCCGACGGTCGTGCGCTTCTCCAAGGGCGCGGTCGGCCCGTCGGTCAAGGCCGTCGGCACGGTCGGCGGCATGGACGTGCTCCGTGAGCCGGCCGCGACCCGGCCGGACGTCCTGCTGGTCTCCATCGGGGCGCTCGCCCCGATGTGCCTGGAGATCGCGGACCTGCTCGACGCCCAGGGCATCTCGACCACCGTCGTCGACCCGCGCTGGGTCAAGCCCGTGGACGAGGCCATGGCCCCGCTCGCCGCGAAGCACCGGGTCGTCGTGACCGTCGAGGACAACAGCAGGGCCGGCGGTGTCGGCTCCGCCGTCGCCCAGGCGCTGCGCGACGCCGACGTCGACGTACCGCTGCGCGACTTCGGCATCCCGCCGGTCTTCCTCGACCACGCCTCCCGCAAGGAGGTCATGGCCGAGATCGGACTGACGGCGCCGGACATCGCCCGCCAGGTCACCGGTCTGGTCGCCAAGCTCGACGGCCGTTACGACGCGGACGCGGCGAGCACCTCGGTGGCGGAGCCGGTCCGCGACTGACGCGTACCACCGCACGGCCGATTGGGCCGGTCGCCCACCCTGTACGGGTGGTCCGACCGGCCCATTCGCGTGAAATGCCGCCGTGCGCGGCGTGCTGCGGGCAGTCGGGGGCTCGGCGGGTCCGAATCATGGCGTGCACGACGAGTGCGTGGAGGTACGCCGGTGAGCACCCAGCAGGACCTGCCCCCCAGCGGAGACGGACTGTTCAGGACCAAGACGGTCGAACAGTCGATCCGCGACACCGAGGAGCCGGAGCACGCCCTCAAGAAGTCTCTCTCCGCCCTGGACCTCACGGTCTTCGGGGTGGGCGTCATCATCGGAACCGGAATCTTCGTGCTCACCGGCAAGGTGGCCAAGGAGACGGCGGGCCCCGCCACCGCCATCGCCTTCGTGGTCGCGGGTGTCGTCTGTGCCCTGGCCGCGCTCTGCTATGCGGAATTCGCCTCCACGGTCCCGGTGGCCGGCTCCGCGTACACCTTCTCCTACGCCTCGCTCGGCGAGCTGGTCGCCTGGATCATCGGCTGGGACCTGGTCCTGGAGTTCGCGCTGGGTACGGCGGTGGTGGCGGTCGGCTGGTCCGGCTACGTCCGCTCACTGATGGACAACGCCGGATGGCACCTGCCCGACGCCCTGTCCGGCCCCGATGTGTCGGACGGATTCGGCTTCGACGTCCTCGCCTTCGTCCTGGTGCTGGTGCTGACCGTCATCCTGGTGCTCGGGATGAAGCTCTCCGCCCGGGTCACGACGGTGGTGGTGGCCATCAAGGTGGCCGTCGTCCTGATCGTGATCATCGCGGGGCTCTTCTTCATCGACACCGCGAACTACTCGCCCTTCATCCCCGAGGCCCAGCCCCAGCCCGCCGGATCGGGCCTGGACGCCCCGCTGATCCAGCTGATCTTCGGATACGAGCCCACGAACTTCGGCGTCATGGGCATCTTCACCGCCGCATCCGTCGTCTTCTTCGCCTTCATCGGCTTCGACGTCGTGGCGACGGCCGCCGAGGAGACCAAGGTCCCGCAGCGCGACATGCCCCGCGGGATCATGGCCTCGCTCTTCATCTGCACCACGCTCTACGTCGCCGTATCGATCGTCGTCACCGGAATGCAGCATTACACCGAGCTTTCCGTGAGCGCCCCGCTCGCCGACGCCTTCAAGGCCGTCGGGCACCCCTTCTATGCCGGGGTCATCAGCTTCGGCGCCGCCGTCGGCCTCACCACGGTCTGCATGATCCTGCTCCTGGGCCAGACACGGGTGTTCTTCGCGATGAGCCGCGACGGCCTGCTCCCGCGGTTCTTCTCGAAGACGCATCCGCGGTTCCGGACCCCGTACCGCCCGACGATCCTGCTCGGCGTGCTCATCGCGGTCATCGCGGGCTTCACCAGCATCAACGAGCTGGCGACACTGGTGAACATCGGCACGCTGTTCGCCTTCGTGGTCGTCGCCCTGGGCGTCATCGTCCTGCGCCGCACCCGCCCCGACCTGCACCGCGCCTTCCGCACCCCGTTGGTTCCGCTGATCCCGGTCCTCTCGGTCGCCGCGTCGGTCTGGCTGATGCTCAACCTGCCGGCGGAGACGTGGCTGCGGTTCGGCATCTGGATGGTCATCGGCGTGATCATCTACTTCGCGTACGGACGCGGGCACAGCCGGGTGAACCGCACCAGGGTGTGACGCCGACGGCCCCGCCGGCCCTTCCGGGCCGGCGGGGCCGGTCTGCCCGCGGGTGCCGTCAGCCGCCGGTGGCGGGGGACTTCTTCGCGGACTCGGGGATCGTGGCGTCCTCGCGGATCGCCTTCCAGAGCATGCCGGCCTGCGGCTGCGCGGAGATCACCCGGTTCGGGTCGATCTTGTCGTAGGCGACGGGGAGCATGATGGTCTCCATCGAGGCCGGGTCGACGCCGTTCATCGAACGGGCGAACTCGGTCAGCGACTTGAGCGAGGCGAGGCCCTCATCGGTCGTCAGCGACTTGGTGGCGGAGTTGGCGATCTTGTAGGCGCTGGTCGGACTGCCCAGCAGGTCCTGCTTCTTCACCTCGCTGAGGAGGGCGAACAGGAACTGCTGCTGGAGGCCGATGCGGCCGAGGTCGCTGCCGTCGCCGATGCCGTGCCGGGTGCGGACGTAGGCGAGGGACTGGGTGCCGTCGAGCTTGTGGGGCCCGGCGGTGAGGTCGAGGCCGGAGGACGTGTCGTGGATGTCCTGCGGGACGTCGACGGTGACACCGCCGATGGCGTCCACGAGCCCCTTGAACCCGGCGAAGTTGATCTCCAGGTAGTGGTCGATGCGTACGCCGGACATCTTCTCGACGGTCTTGACCACGCAGGCGGGACCGACCTGGGCGTAGACGGAGTTGAACATCTCGCGGTCCGAGGAGGGCACCACGGTCCCGTCGGACTTGGTGCACTCGGGCCGGGTCACCAGGGTGTCGCGCGGGATGGAGACGGCGACGGCCCTGCTGCGGCCCTCGGGGATGTGCACGACCATCGCGGTGTCGGAGCGGGCTCCACTGACGCTGCCGCCGCCGCCCAGTTCCTTGTTCTCGGCTCCGGCGCGCGAGTCCGAGCCGAGGACCAGGAGGTTCTGTCCGCTGGTCGGGAGCTTCTCGGGGCGGTCGTCTCCGAGAGCCTTGTCGATGTCGACACCCTTGATGTTCCCGTCCAGTTGGCTGTACAGCCAGTAGCCGGTGCCGCCCGCCGCGATGACGAGAACCAGAAGGGACAGCAGGATGGCCCGGCGTATGCGCCGGCCCCGTGTCCGCACACGCTTGCGCCCGCGGGAAGGGTTCTCCGGGGGGCTTTGGTGTTCGGGCGTGATGGCGTCTTGGCTCATCCTGAGTGAGTCCTCACAACTTATGGCCTGGTCGGGGCGCAGGTGATGGGGTGGGACTCGGGTGGGGGGTGGAGCCGGTCCGCGTTTTGCCGATGAGTGAGCACTATAGACAGTCGCTCTGGTGTACGTACGAAGTCCGTGGCACGACTGTGACGCGGCGGCCGGCCGGCGGAGCCGGTGCGCGGCGGCGGATCGTATGCCGGTGAGGCCCGGGGGAGGCGTCCGTGCCGGGGCTTTAGGATGTGACAGCTTCGAAACACTGTACGAGGTGTCGGAAGTCAGTTCTCGGAAAGGTGATCGCGAACCATGCCCGGACAGGATGCCCGTGCGGCCTCCAAGGTCGTGCCTGAAGCCGAGGCGCTCCGCGGTATCTGGCTCACCCGGGGGAAGGACGGCAGGCTCACCGCGTACGTCCCCGGCGAGGGCGGTCTGCGGCGCTGGACCGAGAGCCGTCCCGGAGGCCCTGGATGGGGCGCTCCGGACGTCGTGCCGGTACCGCACCTGACGCATCTGTCCGTGACACAGAGCCCCGAGGCCTATGTGCACCTCGTCGGCCGCCGTGAACAGACCGCGGCGGACGGCGGCGTCGCTGTCGACATCGTGCACGCGATCCAGTACCAGACGGGCCGCCCCCCTTCCGCCTGGCACTCGTTGGGCAACCCGCACAAGGAAGCCCACCTGGGCGTCGGTGTCGGTGCGCCCGTCGCCGCCGTCAGCCGGCCGGGCGAGGTGCACGTGGTCGTCCGCGACGGGGAAGGCACCATGAGGTTGCGCCGGGAGATGCCCGGCGGCAAATGGGGTATCTGGGGAGTCCTGCACGGCAAGGACGTCGAGGGTGAACCCGCCGTGGTCCCGCTCGGGTCCGGATGCGTCTCGGTCCTCGCCACGACGGGCGAGGGCGTGCTGCACTGGCCGCAGGAGAAGCCCGGCGGACGCTGGGGAGCGTTCCAGCGCTTGGGGGTCACGCTGCGGCCCGGCTCGCTGGCCGTACTGGAGACGGCTCCCGGCCGTGCCACGTACTACGGGACCGATCCGGCGGGCGGTGTCGTCGCCTACCGTGCCGATGCAGGGCCCATGCCCCTCGGCGGCGCCCCGGGCGACGGGCCGCAGGCCGTGATCCGCACGGTTCTGGACGGCTTCGACTGCACGGTGCTGGCCCACCGCGGCGTGAACGGCTGCGCGATCGTCGGCGTCGGGGTGACCGAGAACGAGGCCGACGGACTGTGGTGGTCCGACACCGGTGTGCCCTGCCTGACCACTCCGGTCCTGACCCACGATGCCGAGGGGCGGGTGGTGATGGCGGTGGTCGGTACGGATGGCGCCCCGCGGGTGGCGCGGCAGACGGACGGGCCGGGGCTGAGCTTCGAACAGTGGCGCGAGCTCTGACCGGTTCCGTCCGTCGCCATGCGGCGGACGGCGGGCCCCTGCACCGCACTTGTCCCCGAGCGGATGGCCGTTCGCGACCGGACCGATCGCGGACGGCCGGCTCCGGCGGGGCGTATGCCGTCCACCCTGCGTGCGAGGCCGGTGAACGACGGGGTGCGGAGTGTCGACGACCTGCCGGGGCGGCGCGGCGCTGAGCATATGATGTTGTCGGCCCTGTGTGGGCATGATGGAGAACCGGTGAAGCGGAGAGGGTGTCACGGGTCATGCGGAGAAGAGGACCGGACTCCGCGAGCAGTGCCCGCCCTCTCGCCCCGTCGTCCGGGAACCACCAGGTCTGCGGTACGCCGCGTGGCCGCTGGATGCCGCTCGGCAAGGACGGCAGGCTCACGCTCTACGCCCGCACGGACGGCGGCCTGTTGCGCTGGACGGAGCGGAGCCCGGGCGAGGACCGGTGGGACGGACCGGACTTCGTGTCGATCGCGGACCTGACTGACCTCACCGTCGTTCAGGGTGCCGACTCGTATGTGCACCTCCTCGGGCGGCGCGAGCGCGGCGGTTCCGACGGGCCCGTCGTGGACTTCGTGCACGCCGTCCAGTACCAGACCGGCCGTCCCGTCACCGCGTGGCGCTCCCTCGGCAACTTCCACCGTGACCGGGAGGAGGGCCGGAAGGCCGGCGTGCCGGCCGGCGCCATCGACGCGCAGGGGGCGGTCTTCGTCTTCGCGCGCAACGCGGGTCGCGGACTGCAGATGCGCCGCGAAGGGAAGAGCGGCAAGTGGGGAGCCTGGCAGGACCTCAAGGGTTCCGGACTCGCCGCCGAAATCGTGCCGTCGGTGACCTCGGGCGGGCTCGTGGAGGTCTTCGCGCCCACCGATCACGGGGCGCAGCAGTGGCGTCAGGGTGAGCCGGACGGCCCGCTGGTGATCGCGCCGCCCTCGCCGTTCCGCGCTCTGGAGGGGTCGGTGACGGCGCTGGAGACCGCGCCCGGCCGCCTCACCTACTACTGGACCGATGCGAACGGGACCGGGGTCGTCTCCTACCGGGAGGGCGCCTGGCCCGTGCCGGTGGGCGGACAGCCCGGGGACGGCGCCGTCGTGGCCCTGCGCACCGCGCTCGACGGTCAGGACTGCACGGTTCTCGCGCAGCGCGGGGCGGGCGGCACCCTGTTGATCGGGCTCTGCGGTACCGAGGGGGAGCAGGGCGGCGTCTGGTGGTCGGACACCACCGAGGAGTGCGTCGGAGACCCCGCACTCGCCCTCGACGGGCGCGGTCGCGTCGTCGTGGCGGTACGCGGGCAGGGCGGGGCCGTGTCCGTCGCCCGGCAGGATGCGGGCCCTGGGCTCACGCTCTCGCCGCACTGGCACCGGCTGTGATCTGACGACCCCTTCCGTAGCTCCGGGCGACACCGGTGCGTCGGCTCGAATTCATGTGCCGTTCTCGTGAAGTCGTAAAAGGTTGTACGAGCTCCCGGTGGGATTCATCACGAGCATATGGCCCGTATGTCCGTCTTTCTGGCTGGACGTTGATCGGCTCTTTATGTGAAGGTTCTGTGACTTGCCCGCGGGTGAGCAGGTGTGACCGTCCAGCGGGGTGGTCTCCATGGGGATGACAGGTTTCGGTCTCATACCGTCCGTCACCCGGGCACGAGGGGGTGCCCGGTCGCGGCAGACGCTGGACCGCAGTGGCGTGGGTGGTGGATGCCTCGTGGTCGGTTCCGGTAATCCGGAGGCGGGATCGCTCGTTTCGGCGTACCGGTCCGTGATGCCGGTGGGCGCGCGAAGGGGCATCGTCCGCAAGGTACCGGCCCCGCTGCGCTCCGCCGTGAAGTCCTCGTTCACCTCCGTCGACGCCGTCCGTTCGGCGACGGTCGTCTGGGCGATGGGCGGCCGCCGCAACGCGCCCCGGCACAGTGCCGCCTCCACGCGCCGCGTGGTGCGCGTCAAGGGCCGGCACATGCACGCCCTGCTCGTGGAGGGCGCCACGGCCTGGGCTGCCCGGGCACGCAATCTGCACATTCTCATCGCCGCGCTTGAGGCCGGGGGCATCGAGTACTTCTGTGTCCGCGGGGCCACGCAGGACGTCCCGACGGTCGCGGTGCCCGCCGCGCTGCGGGAGCCGGCCCAGGAGATGCTCCAGATCGCCTTCGAGCAGACGCCGGGCTACGTGGGCGCGGCCACCGCATCGGAGTCGGGCATGCGACCCGGCGACGACGACAGGTCCTGGCGCCAGCTGCGCAGGCACGAGGCCCTACGGGTCGCCTGGTACGTCACCGACCCCACGCAGGAGCTCGTCTTCGGCGCCGATCAGGGCTGTGACCTGGAGTTCTGGCCGGAACGGGCGGGCCGGTTCGAGGCACCCCGACCCAACCGGGTGGTGGAGGAGGTGCCCGTCGACGCACCACGCCACACCGTCCCGCAGGCCCTGTTCGCCCTGGTGCCCGGCGCCTACACCACGGGCAGCGCGCGCACCGTGGCCGAATTCACCCAACCCCTGGCAGAGGACCACCTCTTCCCCATCGACGTCGTCTACACCTGGGTCGACGACTCCGACCCCAAGTGGAGCGCCGAACGCGACGCCGTCCGCGCGGGACGGACGGGCGGCACGCCTCAGGCACTGCACGCCCAGGCAGCCAACGACGCGCGCTTCACCAGCCGCGACGAACTGCGCTACTCCCTGCGCTCCCTGCACCAGTACGCACCCTGGGTCCGTAACGTCTACCTGGTCACCGCAGGACAGGTGCCCGGCTGGCTGGACACCGACGCCCCGGGCCTCCGGGTCGTCGACCACCGCGAGATCTTCTCGGACGCCACTGCTCTGCCCACGTTCAACTCCCACGCCATCGAAAGCCAGTTGCACCACATCGACGGGCTGTCGGAGCACTTCCTCTACCTCAACGACGATGTGTTCTTCGGCCGCCCGCTCGGCGCCGAACGCTTCTTCCACACCAATGGCCTGACCAAGTTCTTCCAGTCCAAGGCGCTCATACCGAGCGGCCCCGCGGACACGGACGACCTGCCGGTGAACGCGGCGGGCAAGAACAGCCGGGCACTGATCGAGCGGTCCTTCGGTACCCGTATCGCGCAGAAGATGAAGCACACCCCGCATCCGTTGCGCCGCAGCATCCTCGCCGACATCGAGCTGGTCTACGGCGAGGAGCACCACCGCACCCAGCACTCCCGGTTCCGGTCCCCCGAGGACGTCCCGATCGCGTCGTCCCTGCACCACTACTACGGCTTCCACACCGGCCGTACGACCGCCGGGAACCTGCGCTACCAGTACATCGACCTCGCCGCCGACCAGGCCCGGCGCCGCCTGGACAACCTCCTCGCGCACCGGAACTTCGACACGTTCTGCCTGAACGACACCGTCGAGCATCCCGACCCCGAGGCCCAGGAGCGCATGGTCAGGAGCTTTCTCGACGCGTACTTCCCCGTCCCCAGCCGCTTCGAGCGGGTGGACTCGGACGAGTACCGCAACACGAGCCGTTCGCAGGACCGGTCAGGGAAGGCCGAGATCAGACGGTGAGCGAACCGCTCCTCCTGCCGCAGCACCCATCCCCCGTAACGAAAGTGAACCGCGTGTTTGACACCTCCGGCCGAGAGACGGCCGGCGAGACCTCCATGGGCACCGGCCCCCGCCCGGAGCCCACGCCGCCGCAACTGCGCAGGAGCCGTACGGAGCGGCAGGTCATCGTGGACATGCACAAGCGTGTCGCGCTGGTGCACGACCGGCTCACACCGCTCGCCGCGCGTGAGCTGAACAACCTGGAGGTCCGTCGCGCCCTGGAAGCCGAGCGGATCGACTGGTTCGCGGTGCCGGGCCTCGACGACACGGCCTCCGCGGTCGGCGTCGACGCGCGCCGGCGCACCCAGGCCCTGGCCGCGCTACGCGCCCGCCTGTCCGGCAGCCAGGGCTACATCGCCCGCCCCAAGGCCGGCATGGCCCCAGGCGACGGCGCGTGGGAGGGCTCCTCGGACAGGACCTGGGAGCGGGCGAAGGACCTGTCCGTCGTGCGCGCCTTCTGGTTCCGCACCACGGAGGAAGGGCACCTGACGCATGGTGCCGACACGGGCTGTGACATCGAGTTCTGGGAGCCCGGGGAGAGCGTGCCCGGCCAGGGAGTCGACCGCCTCGTCGCGCCCCGCCGCAACCGCGCCAGCGAGCACGTCTCCCTCGGCCTCGAGCAGCTTGTCGTCCCCGGAGAGCAGATGACCAGACTCGTGGGCCGGGCCCACGAGTCCGATGTGCCGCCGCTGCGCCCGACCCGTACCCGCCCCGAACTGGACATCCTCTTCCCGGACGAGCACCCCTTCCCCATCGACGTCGTGTACACCTGGGTGGACGGCGACGACCCGGCCTGGCAACGGCGCCGCGCCGAGAGCCGCGGTGAGGTCTTCCACGCGGAGGCGGCCAGCCTGGCCCGTTACGTCTCCCGCGACGAACTGAAGTACAGCCTCCGCTCGGTGCGGATGTTCATGCCGTGGGTGCGGAACATCTACGTCGTCACCGACCGGCAGACCCCGCACTGGTGGGACGACGGCGACGGCAGGGCCCGCGTGGTGGACCACCGGGAGATCTTCGACGATCCCTCCCACCTGCCCACCTTCAACAGCCACGCGATCGAGTCCAGGCTGCACCACATCCCCGGACTGTCGCGCCACTTCGTCTACTTCAACGACGACATGTTCATCGGGCGGACCCTCACCCCCTCCGCCTTCTTCCACCCGAACGGCATCGCCAAGTTCTTCCCGTCCCCGGCCCAGGTCCCCTACGGACCCCCGGAGCCCGACGAGGTGCCCACCTCGGTCGCCGCGAAGAACAACCGCCGGCTCATCCAGGAGCGGTTCGGCCGCACGCTCGTACAGAAGATGAAGCACGTGCCGTACGCGCTCAACCGGGACGTCCTCACCGCCATCGAACAGGACTTCCCCGAAGAGCACCGGGGCACCTCCGCCAGCGCCGTGCGCAGCGTCACCGACCTGTCCATAGCCTCCTCGCTGCACCACTACTACGGCTACTACTCCGGGCGCAGCCTGCCCGGCGACCTCCGGTACGGCTACTTCGCGCTGGACGACCCCGAGCTGGAGCACAAGCTGGAACTGCTGCTGCTGCGCCGGGACCGCGACACCTTCTGCCTCAACGACTCCGCGAGCGACCCCGCCGAGATCGAGCACCAGAGCCAACTGCTCCACCGATTCCTCGAGGCGTTCTACCCGGTGCCGAGCCCGTACGAGAAGACGGCGGCCTGAGCCATGAACATCGAGATCCTGGTCCACACCCTGGCCACCGATTCCATCGGCGCGCGGGCGGCCGCCCGGCTTGCCCAGTCCCTCGTCGCCGGTCACCGGGTGACCGTCGTCACCGCGCGCGGCGCCGCCGCACCGCACCCGGCGCTGCGGCTCCCGAAGAACGTCGGCGTCCTGGCCCTGGCCCCCTCGGTCGCGGCCGGCGAACGGGACGACGACAACACCTCGCAGCTCGTCATCGCGGGCGACCCCGAGTTCCGGCGCTACAACCGCGCCGACGACGGACGGCTCCGCAAGCACCTGACCGCGAGCGGCGCCGACGTGGTGGTCGCCCTCAGCTCCGCGCTCGGCGCGGTCCTGGCCCAGTGCCGGGTACCCCACGCGCGGCGCATCGCCCGCCAGCCGGCACCGGTCGAGCGGCTCCCGGAGTCGGTACGCGCCCGCTGGACCGAGCTCTACCGCGAACTGGACGCGGTCGTCCCGCTCACCCAGGGCGACGCCGTCGCCCCCGAGTACCAGGCGCTGCGCGCCGTCGGCGTCGCGGTGCGCCACATCGCCGAGCCGGTGCTGCTTGCCGAGAGCCCGGACAAACCGACGACGGGTGTGGTGATCAGCGCCGGGCGGCTGGTCTCGCACCGGCGCGTCGACCTGGCGCTGCACGCCTTCGCCCGGACCCGGGCGGCTCAACCGGGCTGGCAGCTGAGGGTGTTCGGCACCGGGCCGCTGCGCCATGAGACCCGCGAACTGGTCACCGCGCTGGGACTCCATGACGATGTCCTGCTGTTCGACCGGGAGGCCGGTGAAGAGGACTTCTACGACGCCGACATCGCCCTGGTGACCGCGGAGCGCCTGGACAGTGCCCGCCCGGTCCTGGAGGCGCTCGCCCAGGCCACGCCCGTGGTCGCCACCGAGGTGGCCTGCGGAGCTCCCGAGGTGCTCGCCGACGGCCACGGCGGCCTGCTGGTGCCGGTCGGTGACGTCAACGGCACGGCCCACGCCCTGGAGCGCTACATGGAGGACGAGGGTCTGCGCTCCGCGCAGCGGGCCCAGGCCCTCCAGGCCGCGCAGTCCGCCGGCACGGACCAGGTCGGCGAGGCGTACGAGGAACTGTTCAAGGCGGTCAAGGCCGGGGTACGCGGCCGCTGGGGCAAGGGGCGGCGGGCAAGCGGCGGCGCTCCGGCCGAGGACCGCCCCCTCCCCACCGCTGAATGCCGGGTGCTGCCGAACGGCGCATGGGAGGTCACCGTGCGGGGCGTGTCCGGTGCCCGCACCGTGCGCGTCAAGGAGCAGGGCAAGGGCCGCGAGGAGGTGGTCGACTTCGCCGTCGAGGGCGGCGGCACCCGGGCCCTGATCGACGCTCGCGCCCTTGCCGTGCTCGGCGAGGGCCGCGCCGACTTCTACGTGGTGGACGGCAAGGGCAAGGAGAGGCGCCTGCGCTACGGGCGGTGCACACTCGGCGGGGCACGCGACGTCGGGCACCTCGGCGACCTGAACCACTTCCACTGGGTGCTCCCGTACGCGACCGAGGGCGGCTATCTGCGTCTGCGTGTCTGGTCCCGCCCCAGCCATGCCGAGCTGGTGACCGTCGACTACAGCGACACGGGCCTTCGGCTGACGGGCTGGCTGCACGGGGAGTGGCAGCTCGGCGGCGAGCTGTCGTTGCTGCTGCGCCGCCGCCAGGAGCCCGCGCGCACACTGGCAGCAGGCCGGGTGCGCTTCGAGGACGGCTGGTTCGGCGCGGAGCTGAACATGGAAGAGGCCATGAGGGCCCGGCTGCTCATGCGCGAGAACTGGGACGTGCTGCTCACCGGCAGCGGCGGCGAGCCGGTCAGAGTGGCGCGCATCGCCGACGACCAGGTGGTGAGGCGCGATGTGCAGCGCTTCCCGGAGCTGGTGCGGGAGGAGCCGGCGGATCTGTTCGGCCCCGACGTCGGCCGTGCCGTCGTCGGACTGCGCCCCTACTTCACCGCGGACAACGAACTCTCCCTCGTGGTGACCGAGCATCACTGACAGCGGCCCTTACGGACCTCGAGACATCCCTGAGGACACTTGTGCGGATCTCCTTCCTGCTCCACAGCATCGACAATTTCGGCGGGGTACCCCGGGCGACCAGCAGCCTGGCCTCCGCGCTGGCGGTCCACCACGAGGTGGAGATCGTCTCGGTCTTCCGTACAGCGGACCGGCCGTCGTTCGTGCCGTCCGGCGACGTGACCCTGCGCTACCTGGAAGACCGGCGTGAGGGCGCGGCGAAGGCCAAGGGCGGCAAGCCGTCCCGGATCATGCCGCGGGAGGACGACTGGGCCGACCAGTACACCGAGCAGGTCGACGACCTGATCCTCGGTCACCTCGGCAGCTGCGGTGCCGATGTCGTGATCGCTGCCCGGCCCACGTTCGCCGCATATCTCATCGCCCACGGGCGGCACGGCTACGGGCGCGTGGTCATCGACCACGAGGGCTCGATGGTGCCCTCCCAGGAGCTGCGCGAGCGCACGCTGGAGCTGTACCGCGAGATGGACGGCGTCGTCTGC
Source organism: Streptomyces sp. NPDC002809 (assembly GCF_040295435.1). NCBI lineage: Bacteria > Bacillati > Actinomycetota > Actinomycetes > Kitasatosporales > Streptomycetaceae > Streptomyces > Streptomyces sp. NPDC002809. The sequence goes on along the minus strand of NZ_JBEOVJ010000009.1, from coordinate 119,084 downwards.
CTCACCCAGGCCGACATGAACAACTACCGGCGACAGCTGGGCGACCGGGCGCCCCTGCTCGCCGGCATCGGCAACATCGTGCCGCCGCCGGCCCGGCACGCCCCGGTGCGCGGCCTGCCGCTGATCGCCGCCGCAGGACAGCTCGTTCCGCGCAAGGGCTTCGACACGCTGATCAACGCGTTCGCCCTGGTCGCTCCCCACCACCCGCAGTGGCGGCTGCGCATCTTCGGCCGCGGGGCCGAGCACGCGCGCCTCCAGGACCTCGTGCACGCGCACGGGCTCAGCGACGCCGTCCGTCTCATGGGCGCGCTGCCCGACCTCACGGCGGAGTGGGACAAGGCCGCGTTCGCGGTGAGCGCGGCCCGCCGCGAGTCCTTCGGACTGACCATGGTGGAGGCCATGCACCACGGGCTTCCGGTCCTCGCGGCCGATGCGCCCTTCGGTCCCGGCGAGATCGTCGTCCCGGGCCACAACGGCATCCTGGTCCCGGTCGGTGACGAGGAGGCCATGGCCCAGGCGATGCGCTACCTCATCGAACAGCCGGCCGAGCGGGAGAAGTTGTCCCAGGGCGCCTACGCCACGGCCCCGCTCTACAGCGCCGAGCAGATCGCCTTCCGTTACGACGGGTTCCTGCGGGACGTGGCGGCCTCGATACCCAAGGAGCGCACCGTCGCGGAGCCGCCCGCCGCCCCGTCCGGTGTCCCGGCGGAGGTACTGGTGCGCGGCGACGGCACGATCGAGGTCCGCACCGAGCTGCACCCCGGCTCGGAGCCCCCCGCGCTGTGCGTCACCCCGCGCAGGGGCGAGACGCTGGTCAGGCTGGCCGCCCTCGGGACGTCGGTGGACGAGGCGACGGGCACTCTGCGGGCGGTGCACACGGTCCCCGCCGAACCGCCGGTCCTCGCCGAGGGCCGCTACGACATCGACCTGGAGCTGCCGGACGGCCGCCGTCAGCCGCTCTCCGTGGACGGCGTCCACACCGGCGGTCTGCTGGTCCGCCGGATCCCGGCGCAAGGTCCCGCGTACTGGCCCGTGCCCTACCGCACCGCGGACGGCCATCTGTCGGTCTTCGTGCGTCATCGTGCGGAGCATGCCGAGGTGCATGCCGTGCTGGTGGGGCAGGACGGCTGGATCGTCCGCGGCGGCCTGGTCGTTCCGCCGGGCACCGACCTCTCCGGTCTGCGGCTGGGGGCCATGCCCCGCAAGGGGAGTCTCGCGTCCACGGTGTCGGGCCAGGTCTCCGTGGGACACGACGGCGCCTTCGAGGCGCATCTGCCGTTCGCCGGGGTGGTTGCCGCCTCGTCGGGCGGCCACGACGACTGGGACCTGTGGCTGGAGCGCGAACCCGGCCAGTCGCGTATCCGGCTGGCGCGCTTCTTCGACGACATCCTGGAGCGCAAGCGGATCGACGTCTATCCCACACAGCGCTGGCACCACCCGACGCAGGGACCGGCACGCGGGAGGGTCTTCTTCACGCCCGGCAACGAGCTGTCCTTCACCGTCAGCCCCGACAAGGCCTGACACCCTTCTCTCCGGAGTGCACACCTTCATGTCTACGCACCACCGCCGTACCCGCAAGGCCGTCATCCCGGCCGCGGGTCTCGGCACCCGATTCCTCCCCGCGACCAAGGCGACTCCCAAGGAGATGCTCCCGGTCGTGGACCGGCCCGCCATCGAGTACGTGGTGGCGGAGGCCGTTCGCAGCGGACTCGACGACGTGCTCATGGTCACCGGCCGTAACAAACGGGCGCTGGAGGACCACTTCGACTGTGCCTACGAACTGGAGCACCTGCTGGAGCTGAAGGGCGACACCGGCAAGCTGCGCCAGGTCCGTGAGTCGAGCGAACTGGCCGACGTCCACTACGTGCGGCAGGGCAACCCGCTCGGCCTGGGCCACGCCGTCCTCTGCGCCGAACCGCACGTCGGTGACGCCCCGTTCGCGGTGCTGCTCGGCGACGACCTCATCGACGAACGCGATCCGCTGCTCGCCCGGATGCTGGAGGTCCAGGAGCAGCGTGGCGGCAGCGTCGTGGCGCTCATGGAGGTCGAGGACGACCGTACCCACCTGTACGGATGCGCGGCCGTGGCCCCCCTGGACGACGAGGAGGGCGACGTGCTGGCCGTCACCGATCTGGTCGAGAAGCCCGAACCGGGCACCGCGCCCAGCAATCTCGCCGTGATCGGGCGTTACGTCCTCGCCCCGCAGATCTTCGACATCCTGCGCAGGACCCCGCCGGGCCGCGGAGGCGAGATCCAGCTGACCGACGCCCTGCGCCAGTTGGCCCTCGACCCGACTCTCGGTGGTCCCGTGCACGCGGTGGTCTTCGGCGGCCGCCGCTACGACACCGGGGACCGGGGCGACTACCTGCGTGCCGTCGTCCGGCTGGCCTGCGAGCGCGAGGACCTCGGCCCGGACTTCCGTGCCTGGCTGGGCGAGTTCGTGCGGGAAGTGGGCATCCGTTAGCAGGCCGTCCCGTGTCATGGGGAGGCGGAATGGGCGAGGGCCGTACGGGAGCGATCCCGTACGACCCTCGCCGCGTTCACCGTGACGGTGTTACGCCGGAACGCTCGCCACGCCCTGCGCCAGGAACTTCTTGCCGTTGACCCGCTCGGAGACGCCCTCGCGGTCCAGGTACGGCGTGATGCCGCCCAGGTGGAAGGGCCAGCCCGCGCCGGTGATCAGGCAGAGGTCGATGTCCTGGGCCTCGGCGACGACGCCCTCGTCCAGCATCAGACCGATCTCCTGCGCGACCGCGTCCAGGACGCGGTCCCGGACCTGCTCCTCGGACAGGACGACGTCGCCCTGCTTCAGGAGTGCGGCGACCTCCGGGTCCAGCTCCGGCTTGCCGGAGTCGTAGACGTAGAAGCCGCGCTTGCCGGCCTTGACGACCGCCGCGAGGTTCTCGGAGACGGTGAAGCGCTCCGGGAAGGCGCGGTTCAGGGTCTCGGAGACGTGCAGGCCGATCGCCGGGCCGACCAGCTCCAGGAGCACCAGCGGGGACATCGGCAGGCCGAGCGGCTCGATGGCCTTCTCCGCGACCTCGACCGGGGTGCCCTCGTCGATGACGTTCTGGATCTCGCCCATGAAGCGGGTGAGGATGCGGTTGACGACGAACGCCGGGGCGTCCTTCACCAGCACCGCGGTCTTCTTCAGCTTCCGCGCGACACCGAAGGCCGTGGCCAGCGAGGCGTCGTCGGTCTGCTCGCCGCGGACGATCTCCAGGAGCGGGAGGATCGCGACCGGGTTGAAGAAGTGGAAGCCGACGACCCGCTCGGGGTTCTTCAGCTTCGACGCCATCTCGGTGACCGAGAGGGACGAGGTGTTGGTGGCGAGGATCGCGTGCGCCGGGGCGACCGCCTCGACCTCCGCGAACACCTGCTGCTTGACGCCGATCTCCTCGAAGACGGCCTCGATGATGAAGTCGGCGTCGGAGAAGCCCTCCGCCTTGTCCAGCACACCGGAGACCAGGGCCTTGAGGCGGTTGGCCTTGTCCTGGTTGATGCGGCCCTTGCCGAGCAGCTTCTCGATCTCGGCGTGGACGTAGCCCACACCCTTGTCGACCCGTGCCTGGTCGATGTCGGTCAGGACGACCGGCACCTCCAGACGGCGGAGGAACAGCAGGGCGAGCTGCGAGGCCATCAGGCCCGCGCCCACCACGCCGACCTTGGTCACCGGGCGGGCCAGGGCCTTGTCCGGGGCACCGGCGGGGCGCTTGGCGCGCTTCTGGACCAGGTTGAACGAGTAGATCCCGGCGCGCAGCTCACCGCCCATGATCAGGTCCGCGAGGGCCTGGTCCTCGCGGTCGAAGCCGGCACCCAGGTCGCCGTCCTTGGCCGCGGCGATGATCTCCAGCGCGCGGTACGCGGCCGGGGCCGCGCCGTGCACCTTGGAGTCGGCGACGGCCTTGCCACGCGCGACGGCCTGGTCCCAGGCGTCACCGCGGTCGATCTCGGGGCGCTCGACCGTGACCGTGCCGTTCAGCACGTTCGCGGTCCAGATCAGCGACTGCTCCAGGAAGTCCGCACCCTCGAAGAGGGCGTCGGCGATCCCGAGCTCGAAGACCTGCTTGCCCTTGAGCTGACGGTTCTGGTTCAGCGAGTTCTCGATGATCACCGAGACCGCGCGGTCGGCACCGATCAGGTTGGGAAGCAGTGCGCAGCCGCCCCAGCCGGGGACCAGACCGAGGAAGACCTCGGGCAGCGAGAACGCGGGCAGCGCCTTGGAGACGGTGCGGTACGAGCAGTGCAGACCGACCTCGACACCGCCGCCCATCGCGGCGCCGTTGTAGTACGCGAACGTCGGCACCGCGAGACCGGACAGGCGGCGGAAGACGTCGTGGCCGCCCTTGCCGATGGCGAGCGCGTCCTTGTGCTCCTTCAGCAGCTCGACGCCCTTGAGGTCGGCGCCGACCGCGAAGATGAACGGCTTCCCGGTGATGCCGACACCGGTGATCGAGCCCTCGGCGGCCTCCTTCTCGACCTGGTCGACGGCGGCGTCCAGGTTCGCCAGCGACTGCGGTCCGAAGGTGGTCGGCTTGGTGTGGTCCAGGCCGTTGTCCAGCGTGATGAGGGCGAAGCGCCCCGCACCGGCCGGCAGGTCGAGGTGGCGTACGTGCGCCTGGGTGACGACCTCGCCGGGGAACAGCTCGGCCGCACCCTTCAGAAGCTCAGTGGTGGTCGTGCTCACTTGTTGCCTCCGTCGAAGTGCGGGTTCTCCCAGACGACCGTCGCGCCCATGCCGAAGCCGACGCACATGGTCGTCAGGCCGTAGCGGACCTCCGGCTGCTCCTCGAACTGACGGGCCAGCTGGGTCATCAGCCGGACACCGGAGGAGGCCAGCGGGTGGCCGTAGGCGATCGCGCCGCCGTACTGGTTGACGCGGGCGTCGTCGTCGGCGATGCCGTAGTGCTCCAGGAAGGCGAGCACCTGCACGGCGAACGCCTCGTTGATCTCGAAGAGGCCGATGTCCGAGATGGACAGGCCGGCCTTCGACAGAGCCTTCTCCGTGGCCGGGATCGGGCCGTAGCCCATGACCTCCGGCTCGACGCCCGCGAAGGCGTAGGAGACGAGGCGCATCCTGACCGGGAGGCCCAGCTCGCGGGCGACGTCCTCGGCGGCGAGCAGTGAGGCGGTGGCGCCGTCGTTGAGACCTGCGGCGTTACCGGCCGTCACGCGGCCGTGGGCGCGGAACGGGGTCTTCAGACCGGCCAGGGACTCCATCGTGGTGCCCGGACGCATCGGCTCGTCGGCGGTGACCAGGCCCCAGCCCGTCTCGCCGGCCTCGGGGTTGGTCCGGCGCACGGAGACCGGCACCAGGTCCTGCTGGATCTTGCCGTTGGCGTACGCCTTGGCGGCCTTCTCCTGCGAACGCACCGCGTACTCGTCGGCGCGCTGCTTGGTGATCGTGGGGTACCGGTCGTGCAGGTTCTCCGCGGTCATGCCCATGAACAGGGCGGACTCGTCGACCAGCTTCTCCGACACGAAGCGCGGGTTCGGGTCCACGCCCTCGCCCATCGGGTGGCGGCCCATGTGCTCGACACCGCCGGCGACGACGACGTCGTACGCGCCGAAGGCGATGGAGCCGGCCGTCGAGGTGACGGCGGTCAGGGCGCCCGCACACATGCGGTCGATGGAGTAGCCGGGGACCGACTGCGGCAGCCCGGCCAGGATTCCGGCGGTGCGGCCGAGCGTGAGGCCCTGGTCGCCGATCTGCGTGGTCGCGGCGATGGCGACCTCGTCGATCAATGCGGGGTCCAGGTCCGGGTTGCGGCGCAGCAGCTCCCGGATGGCCTTCACGACGAGATCGTCGGCGCGGGTCTCGTGGTAGATGCCCTTCGGGCCCGCTTTGCCGAACGGGGTGCGGACGCCGTCGACGAAGACGACGTCCCGGATGGTACGAGGCACGGTGGCTCTCCTCCAGGGTGCGGGATGGCACTGCTGCGGGGCACGCCCAGGAGCGCGCCGCCACCCTCATGCTACTTGCGGGTAACCAGACTGCCCAGTCCTTGTGGCGGGAGCGGCGAAGGTCACACCCGCGAAAAAGCCCGGACGGCCCCGAAATGGGGCCGTCCGGGTCATGGAGGGAACGTGGTGAGGCGGCCGTGGACCGCACCAACCTGGCGTGAATACGCCCCTGGCGGATGCCTTCTCAGGCCTCCGAAGCGAGCGCGCGCAGCAGGATCGGGGCCACTTGGCCGATCTGCCAGTGCCGTGCCCCGTATCCGAGGAGCGCGCTCTCGACCGTGTCGGGCGTCAGGTTCTTCGGCGGTTCCCAGCACACCCGGCGGACGGTGTCGGGGGTGATGAGGTTCTCCTGCGGCATGTTCAGCCGTTCGGCGAGCTCGGACACGGCCGCGCGGGCGGCAGAGAGCCGGGCTGCGGCCACCGGGTCCTTGTCCGCCCAGGCGCGGGGCGGCGGCGGTCCGGACAGGGGTGCGCCGGGCTGGGGGAGCTCCGAATCGGGCAGCTCCTTCGCGCGGTCCACGGCCGCCTGCCACTGCTCCAGCTGACGCCGGCCCATGCGGTGCCCGAAGCCGGGCAGCGCGGTCAGGGCCTGGGCGTTGGGCGGGAGCGCGAGGGCGGCCTCCACGATCGCGGCGTCCCCGAGCACCTTGCCGGGGGAGATGTCGCGGCGCTGGGCGATCTGGTCACGCATGGTCCACAGCTCCCGGACCACCGCCATCTGCCGTCGCCGCCGGACCTTGTGCATGCCTGACGTGCGACGCCACGGGTCCTGGCGCGGGGGAGCGGGCGGCGCCGAGGCGATGGAGGCGAACTCCTCCTGCGCCCACTCCAGCTTGCCCTGCCGGTCGAGCTCCTCCTCCAGGGCGTCGCGCAGATCGATCAGCAGCTCGACGTCGAGCGCCGCGTAGCGCAGCCAGGGATCGGGCAGCGGACGCGTCGACCAGTCGACGGCCGAGTGGCCCTTCTCCAGGGAGTAGCCGAGCACGCTCTCGACCATCGCGCCGAGGCCGACCCGCGGGAAACCGGCCAGCCGTCCGGCCAGCTCGGTGTCGAAGAGCCCCGTCGGCGTCATCCCTATCTCGCGCAGACAGGGCAGGTCCTGGGTCGCCGCGTGCAGGATCCACTCGGTGCCGTGCAGGGCCTCGCCGAGACCGGACAGGTCCGGGCAGCCCACCGGGTCGACGAGCGCGCTGCCCGCGCCGTCACGGCGCAGCTGTACGAGGTAGGCGCGCTGCCCGTACCGGTAGCCGGAGGCGCGCTCGGCGTCCACGGCCACCGGGCCGGAGCCCGCGGCGAAGGCCGCGATCACCCTGGCCAGGGCGTCGTCGGAGGCCACCACCGGTGGGATGCCCTCGCGAGGTTCGAGCAAGGGGGTCGGCGCCGGGGCGACGTCGTCCGGGGGAGCGCCCCCGGTGTTTCGCAGTGAAGTGTCTGCTGCGGTCTCTTGGGCGTCGGTCACGTATCAAGGGTATCTGTGTATGTACGGCGCCCGTCGACGGAATGATCCGTCGACGGGCGCCGATGCATGTAATCCAGCCGGTTCCGCATCTCTGCACACCGGCGGGGGTGCGGAATCAGTGGATGATGCCCGTTCGCAGGGCGACGGCGACCATGCCTGCGCGGTCTCCGGTGCCGAGCTTGCGGGCGATTCGGGCGAGGTGGCTCTTGACGGTGAGGGCGGACAGCCCCATGGAGACGCCGATGGCCTTGTTGGACTGCCCTTCGGCGACGAGCCGCAGGACCTCCACCTCGCGGCCGGACAGTTCGCGGTAGCCGCCCGGGTGGCTCGGGGTGCCGGGGGGCCGGCGGTGCATACGGGCGGCGGTGGCGCCGATGGGTACGACGCCGGGACGGGTGGGGTGGCCGATGTTGGTACGGGTGCCGGTGACGACATAGCCCTTGACGCCGCCCGCGAGGGCGTTGCGCACCGCGCCGATGTCATCGGCGGCGGAGAGGGCGAGGCCGTTCGGCCAGCCGGCGGCTCGGGTTTCGGACAACAGGGTCAGCCCGGAACCGTCGGGCAGATGGACGTCGGCAACGCAGATGTCGCGCGGGTTGCCGACGCGGGGGCGGGCCTCCGCGATGGACGACGCCTCGATGACGTCACGTACTCCGAGTGCCCACAGATGGCGGGTGACGGTGGAACGGACGCGCGGGTCGGCCACGACGACCATGGCCGTCGGCTTGTTAGGGCGGTAGGCGACCGGGCTTGCGGGCTGCTCTAGGAGAACGGACACCAGGCCTCCTGGGGAGTGGCGGGACGGGCCGGCTCGGGGATGAAGCCGGGGCGAACCGTGCTTGAAGGGTCACTGACTCCTTCGGCAGCAGACCCCTGCTCCTTTAGAGGAAGATCACGATTTGGTGAGTAACAATTCGGGCAAATAGGACGCGCGATCGATTGTACGAAGAGAGAGCCGGTAAATGTGCGAGGTTCCGTGACGCAGCGTCACGGAACCTCGGATCGTCGGAGAGCGCGGGGAGCGCGGGGATCGCGCCCTACGAAACCTGCGGCCCGCGCCGCTGCGGCAGCGTCACCACCGCCGCGTCCACGTGCTCCGACGGCGGCAGACCCGCGATCTGGCACAGCAGGTCGCCCCACGCCATCAGATGCGCCGCCGAGTCCGGCACACCGCCGCGGCCCTCGCGCGGCGTCCAGGACGCCCGGATCTCGATCTGCGTCGCCGGACGCCGTGTCGCCAGCGCACCGAAGTAGTGCGAACCCGCCCGGGTGACCGTGCCGCCCGCCTCCCCGTACGAAAGGCCGCGCGCCTCCAGCGCGCCGGTCAGCCACGACCAGCACACCTCCGGCAGCAGCGGATCGGAGGCCATCTCCGGCTCCAGCTCGGCGCGCACCAGCGTCACCAGCCGGAAATTGCCCTGCCAGGCCTCGTGCCCGGCGGGGTCGTGGAGCAGGACGAGCCGCCCGTCGGCAAGATCGTCCTCCCCGTCCACGACGGCCGCCTCCAGTGCGTACGCGTACGGAGCCAGGCGTTTCGGCGGCCGTGTCGGCTCCACCTCGAGCTCGGGCCTGAGCCGCGCCGAGCGCAGTGCGTCCACCGCCGAACGGAACGCGGACGGGACGGAGTCACCCTCCGCACTGTCCGTGCCGTCAGCACCATCGGATTGATCGGAGAAGTGTCCCTGCGCCGGAGCCATGCGGGGAAGAGTAGGCGGAACCGGAGCCGCGCGCGCGAAAGGACACCCGCGCGAGGCAGGGCTCCCTCCGTGTGCGTGCGAAGATTCTGTGTGTGAGCGCTATTGACCGCCCCTCGGGCCACCAGACGAAAACCCCCGCCACCCACGAGTCGGTGTTCCTGAAGGCGTGCCGGCGCGAGTCCGTGCCGCACACGCCCGTCTGGTTCATGCGCCAGGCGGGGCGCTCGCTGCCCGAGTACCTGAAGGTGCGCGAAGGCATCCCGATGCTCGACTCCTGCATGATGCCGGAGCTCGTCGCCGAGATCACCATGCAGCCCGTCCGCCGCCACAAGGTCGACGCCGCGATCTACTTCAGCGACATCGTCGTCCCGCTCAAGGCGATCGGCATCGACCTCGACATCAAGCCCGGCGTCGGACCGGTGATCGCCGAGCCGATCCGCACCCGCGCCGACCTCGCCCGGCTGCGCGATCTCACGCCCGAGGACGTCTGGTACGTCACCGAGGCCATCGGCCTGCTCACCGCCGAACTCGGCTCCACCCCGCTGATCGGATTCGCGGGCGCGCCGTTCACCCTCGCCAGCTACCTCGTGGAGGGCGGCCCGTCCCGCAACCACGAGCACACCAAGGCACTGATGTACGGCGACCCGGAGCTCTGGGCCGACCTGCTCGACCGTCTCGCCGAGATCACCGGCGCCTTCCTCAAGGTCCAGATCGAGGCCGGCGTCTCCGCGGTGCAGCTGTTCGACTCCTGGGTCGGCGCCCTGGCCCCGGCCGACTACCGCCGCTCGGTGCTGCCCGCCTCCGCGAAGGTCTTCGACGCCGTCGCGTCGTACGGCGTCCCGCGCATCCACTTCGGTGTCGGCACCGGTGAACTGCTCGGTCTCATGGGCGAGGCAGGCGCGGACGTCGTCGGCGTCGACTGGCGGGTCCCGATGGACGAGGCCGCCCGCCGCGTCGGCCCCGGCAAGGCGCTCCAGGGCAACCTCGACCCCGCCGTGCTGTTCGCCCCGACCGCCGCCGTGGAGGCCAAGACCCAGGAGGTGCTGGACGCCGCCGCCGGTCTGGAGGGCCACATCTTCAACCTGGGCCACGGTGTGATGCCGAACATGGACCCGGACGCGCTGTCGCGCCTCGTCGAGTACGTCCACACCAGCACCGCACGCTGAGCCCGCGGGGGCGGGCACGGCCTCTCAGGCGGTGCCCGCCTTCCGCAGCACGGCCACCGTCCTGCGGGCCGCCACCAGGACGGGGTCCCAGACCGGTGAGAACGGCGGGGCGTATCCGAGGTCCAGGGCCGTCATCTGCTCGACGGTCATGCCCGCGGTGAGCGCCACCGCCGCCACGTCCACCCGCTTCGCCGCCCCGTCACGGCCCACGATCTGCACACCCAGCAGCCGCCCCGTGCGGTACTCCGCGAGCATCTTCACCGTCATCGGCTGCGCCCCCGGGTAGTAGCCCGCCCGGCCCGTCGACTCGATCGTCGCCGTGACGAAGCGCAGGCCCACCGCACGGGCGTCCTTCTCGCGCAGCCCGGTCCGGGCGATCTCCAGGTCGCAGACCTTGCTCACCGCCGTACCGACCACGCCCGGGAACGTCCCGTAACCGCCGCCGACGTTGGCCCCGATGATCTGGCCGTGCTTGTTGGCGTGCGTGCCCAGCGCGATGTGGCGGGTGCGCCCCGCCACCAGGTCCAGCACCTCGACGCAGTCCCCGCCCGCCCAGATGTTGTCGTGGCCCACGACCCGCATCGACAGATCGGTGAGCAGCCCGCCGTGCGGGCCGACCGGCAGCCCGACCGCGCGGGCCAGCGTGGTCTCGGGCTCGACGCCGATGCCGAGCACCACCACGTCCGCCGGGTAGGACGCGTCGGCCGTCTCGACGGCGGCGACCCGGCCGTCCGGCCCGGTACGGATCGCGGTGACCGCGGCCCGGTTCACCGTGGTGATCCCGAGCCCGTCCATCGCGTCGTGGACGAGGCGCCCCATGTCCGGGTCGAGCGTCGCCATCGGCTGCTCCCCGCGGTTGAGCACGGTCACCTCGAAGCCGCGCTTCAGCATCGCCTCGGCCATCTCGACCCCGATGTAGCCCGCGCCGACGACGACCGCGCGCCGCCCCGTCGCCCGGTCCAGGGTGTTCAGCAGGGCCTGTCCGTCGTCCAGGGTCTGCACGCCGTGCACCCCGGCCGCGTCCATGCCGGGCAGCGCGGGCCGCACCGGCCGGGCGCCCGTCGCGATCACCAGCTTGTCGAAACCGGTCCAGGAGGTCTCGCCCGAGTCCCGGTCCAGGGAGCGCACCCGCTGCCCCGCGACATCGATCTCCGTCACCTCGGTGCGCATCCGCAGGTCGATCGCGCGGGCCCGGTGCTCCTCGGGGGTCCGCGCGATCAGGTCGTCCCGCTCAGGGACGTCGCCGCCCACCCAGTAGGGGATGCCGCAGGCGGAGTACGAGGTGAAGTGGCCCCGCTCGAAGGCGGTGATGCTCAGCTCGTCCGGGCCCTTGAGCCGGCGCGCCTGTGACGCTGCGGACATGCCCGCAGCGTCACCGCCGATGACCACCAGTCGTTCCGCCGCCATGCCAGGTCCCTTCGACGCACAGTCCGAGGGGCACACGCTACGGCGCCGGGGACCCCGGGGGCGCCGCGGCGCCCCCGGTCCCGCCTACTCGGCGGCCGGCGGCTGCTGCCCCGCCTTCCCGCCCCGGCGGCGCAGCCTCCGCCACAGGACCAGCAGGACGGCCGCAGCGGCCAGGAACGGGGCCGTGGCGCCCGCCGCCATCGCGAGCCACCGCAGCATCGTCAGGAAGGCGTGCCAGCCGCCGCTGAGCGCGTCCAGGAACCCCGGGTCGCCCTCCTCCTCGGGAGCGGCCTCCGGTTCCGTCAGATCGAGCGTGATCGTGGCCAGCGTCGTGCGGTCCTTCAGCGAGGCCTGCTGGGCGAGCAGCGACTCCAGAGTGGCCTGACGGCTGCTCAGCTCGCCTTCCAGGGTCACCACGTCGACCAGCTTCTCGGCCTGGTCCATCAGCTTGCGCACCCGCGTCACGCTCGCCCGTTGTGTGGCGATCCGGCTCTCCACGTCGACGACCTGGTCGGTGACGTCCTTCGCGGTCGACGTGCGGGAGAGCAGCTTCCCCGCCCCGGCGAGCTCGCGCAGCACACTGTCGTACTCGCCCTGGGGCACGCGCAGGACGAGATGCGAGGAGTCGTGCGTGTCGTCCACCTGCTCGGTGGACTCGTTGGCGACCAGCCCGCCCGCGTTCTGCACGACGGTACGGGCCGCGGCGGCCGCCCTGGACGCGCTCTTCACCTCCACGGACAGTGACGCGGTGCGGATGACGTGCGCGACGGTCACCGGATTCGGCTTGCTCGGAGCCCCCGGCTTCGCCGCGCCCTCCTTGGAGCCGGCCGCCGCCTCACCGGCGGCGGCCGCCTTGTTCTGGTCGCCGGCGGACAGCGCGCGCTCGTCGGAGGCCGAGCCGGAGTCGCTGCTGTCACCGGACGCGCCGCAGCCGCTCAGCGCGAGGACTGCGGTGAGCAGCCCGGCGGCGAGCGCGGTGCGTGTGCGGCGGCCTGATCGTCTGTCGGTACGGATGACGGGTGCTGCCTGCATAACTGTCCCCCCAGGACGAGTGGTTGATTGCGCCGGTTCGACGTACGAGGTGGTGGTCCGGGTTTCGGGAAACCGGTTTCGAAGCGGTCACGGTCAGGACTCGGATGAGGTTTGAGAGAGTGGGGGCATGCAGCGTTCAACACACCGTGCGGACAGTGCCCCCGGCCACGTCGTCGTCATCGGCGGCGGCATCGCCGGACTCGCGGCCGCCCACCGGCTCGTCGGCACCGGGCTGAGGGTCACCCTCCTGGAGGCGACCGACCGGCTCGGCGGCAAGCTCATGACCGGTGAGGTCGCCGGCGTCCAGGTCGACCTCGGCGCCGAATCGATGCTCGCCCGGCGGCCGGAGGCGGTCGGGCTGGCCCGAGCCGTCGGCCTCGGCGACCGGCTGCAGCCGCCCGCCACGGCCACCGCCTCGCTGTGGACGCGCGACGCTCTGCGCCCCATGCCCAAGGGGCATGTGATGGGTGTACCGGGCGACCCGTCGGTCCTCGGTGACGTGCTCTCGCCCGAGGGCCTCGCCCGTATCGCGCAGGAACGCGACCTGACCCCGACCGCCGTCGGCGACGACGTGGCCGTCGGCGCGTACGTGGCGGACCGGCTCGGCCGCGAAGTGGTCGACCGGCTGGTCGAGCCGCTCCTGGGCGGGGTATACGCGGGTGACGCCTACCGGATCTCGATGCGCGCCGCCGTACCGCAGCTCTTCGAGGTCGCCCGGCAGGGGGGCTCCCTGCTCGACGGGGTCACCCGCATCCAGGAGCAGGCCGCCGCCCGGCAGCAGACCGGACCGGTCTTCCAGGGGATCGAAGGAGGCCTCGGCACCCTGCCGGGCGCCGTGGCCGACGCCGTACGCGCCGGGGGAGGCGAGATCCTCACCGAGACCCCTGTGCTGGGTCTGACCCGAAGCGCCGAAGGCTGGGACGTACGCACCGACGCCCGGGTGATCTCCGCCGACGGCATCGTCCTCGCCGCCCCCGCCTGGTCCGCCTCCACCCTGCTCGCCGCCGAGTCGCCGGCCGCCTCCGCCGAGCTCGCGGGCGTCGAGTACGCGTCGATGGCCCTGGTCACCATGGCCTTCCGGCGATCCGACGTGGCGGGTTCCGAGGCCTTCGACGGCTGCTCCGGCTTCCTGGTGCCGCCGGTCGACGGCCACACCATCAAGGCCTCCACCTTCTCCACCCACAAGTGGCAGTGGGTCTCCGACGCGGCACCGGACCTGTTCGTCCTGCGGACCTCGGTGGGCCGCTACGGCGAGGAGGACCATCTGCACCGCGAGGACGGCGAACTCGTCGACGTGTCGCTGAGCGACCTCGCCGCGGCGACCGGACTGGCCGCGAAGCCGGTCGCCACCGAGGTCACCCGGTGGATCGGCGGACTGCCCCAGTACCCCGTGGGCCATCTCGGCCGCGTCGCCCGGATCCGCGAGGAGGTCGCCAAACTGCCCGCGCTGCGCGTCTGCGGCGCGGTCTACGACGGGGTCGGCATCCCCGCCTGCATCGCGAGCGCCCACCGTGCCGCGGACGAGATCGCCCGTGACGTCGCGGGAGCGGGCGCCGGGGGAGAGGACGTGGCGGGAGCGGACGACACGCGGAACGGCGGAGAGATCATCGCCACCCCCACCCTGGTTCAGGGCACACGGAGCGAGGCGGGACAATAGCCGTATGAGTGCTCCTGAGACTGTGACATCAAGCAAGGCCCCCAACGCCGGCAAGAAGGCGAAGGACCTCAACGACGTCGTCCGCTACACACTGTGGTCCGTCTTCAAGCTGCGCGACGTGCTGCCCGCGGACACGGACCGTGCGGCGTACTCCGGTGAGGTCCAGGAGCTGTTCGACCAGCTCGCGGCCAAGGACATCACCGTGCGTGGCACCTATGACGTCTCGGGGCTGCGTGCCGACGCCGACGTCATGATCTGGTGGCACGCCGAGACCTCGGACGCGCTGCAGGAGGCGTACAACCTCTTCCGGCGCACTCGGCTCGGCAAGAGCCTCGACCCGGTCTGGTCGAACATGGCGCTGCACCGCCCCGCCGAGTTCAACAAGTCGCACGTCCCGGCGTTCCTCGCGGACGAGACGCCGCGCGACTACATCAGCGTGTACCCCTTCGTGCGCTCCTACGACTGGTACCTGCTGCCCGACGAGGACCGTCGCCGCATGCTCGCCGACCACGGCAAGATGGCCCGCGGCTTCCCCGACGTGCGCGCCAACACCGTCGCCTCCTTCTCCCTCGGCGACTACGAGTGGGTGCTGGCGTTCGAGGCCGACGAACTGCACCGCATCGTCGACCTCATGCGTCACCTGCGGGCCTCCGAGGCGCGGATGCACGTCCGCGAGGAGGTCCCCTTCTACACCGGCCGGCGCAAGTCGGTCGCAGACCTGGTGGCCGGGCTCGCGTAGCGAGCGGGTTCCGACCACCCCAACCCGGAAGATCAGACGGCGGAATCAGCGGCACCCTGTGCCGGCCGCCGTTCCAGCGACACCGGGTTCGGCTTCCGGTGCGGCGCGCTTCCGGCGCGCCGCACCGGCGTCATTCACGGGATCCGCGCGGCGCCGCCACGGCCGCCGAGCGCGGCCCGCAGCGCCGGATCGGCCACCGCCCCCACACCCCGCACGGCGACCGCCATCAGCACATCGCCCTCCGGGCCGCCCACCGATGCCGTGCGCGCGTTCAGCAGCCGCAGTCCGGCGGGGGAGGCCCACGCGCTGTACGGCTGCACTTCCATCCGGGCGATGGCCAGGCAGCCCAGGGTCAGTACGAGCGGCAGCCCGAACCAGACGAGCACCGGTACGCCCGAGCCGCCCGGACCCTGCTCCCGGCCGGGCGTGAGCAGCGCGGCGGTGCCCATCGCGGTCACCAGCATCGCCGCCCCGCGCACCGCGCGCACCGCCGACACGATGTCCGTCCCCGCCCCGCCCGGCAGCGCCAGGCCCGCGGAGACGAGCCGGTCGGCGAGGGCGCGTACGGCATCGGCGGCGGCCGCCGCCGAGCGGACCGGCGGTATGGGAGACTGGCCCTGCGGGCCGATCGCGCGGATCACCGTGCGTTCAACCTCGTCCCGGCCGTCCGGGTCGACCACCGTTGCCCAGCCCGTGTGGGCGAGCAGCAGCCGGCGGCGCAGATGCATGGTGACGAGCGCGAGATCGGCGACCCGGTGCGGGCCGCCGGCCAGGAACGCGGTCTCGTACAGCGTGAGTTCAGGGCCGTCCGCCGCGCGCGGCGCGTCCTGGGACGAGGTGCCGGGCGGCGGGGCCAGGCGGGCGGCCGCGAGACAGAGCCGGACACAGGAGACGGCCGCCGCACCCCATGCGACCAGCAGGAACAGAACCCAGAGCATGGCGGATTTCTATGCGAGACGGGCCCGGAGCGCCAGGGGGTTTCATGATGCGGACGGCGAACGCTCAGGAACTGCTGCCGCAACTGGACCCGGAACTGCTGCCGCAGCTGGACCCGGAGCTGCTGCCGCAGCTCGATCCGGAACCGCAGCTGGAGCCCGAGCCGCAGCTGGACCCGGAGCCGCAACTCGATCCCGAGCCGCACCCGCCGCCTCCGCTGACGCCACTGTTCCCGGCGGAACTGCCGCAGCCGCCGTCCCCGGGGCTCGATCCGGCACACCACACCGTCGGCACGAGCAGCAGCCCCGAGGAGTCCGCCGCGTGGTGCGGGGGTGCGGGCGACCCCGCGGGCCGCAACCGCGCCGCCGTGACCAGGTGCGTGCGCACCACCGGGTCGGGGAGCGCCCGGGGCCCGGCCGTCGCCACCAGGTGGGCCGCGTCCGTCCGGGACGTGTGGGCGAAGCGGAACTCCGCGGCGGCCCTGCGGCCCGCCTTGGTGATCCGGGAACGGGCGGCGGCCGCGCGGACCAACCCGATGACGGTGCCGGCGGCCAGGGCCGGGAACACCAGGAGGAAGAACGGGAAGGCCACGTCGGACGAGTCGTCCTCCCCGACGAACCGGCTGATGGTCAGCACGAAGGAGACCGGGAGGCCGAGCAGGCAGACGAGCCCCTGCGTCGTGCCCCAGAGGCGCCACTTCCGGTTCGCCCCGGGCGCGTTCAGCAGACCACGCTCGGCCAGGCCGTCGCCGAGCTCCTGCACGGCGGGATGGCGCATCACCGCGATCCGCAGCGTGTGCAGGGCACCGCTCGGAGCCGCGGCCTGCTCCTGGAGCACGGCCCGCTCCACCGGGTCGTGGGCGACCGGCCGTTGGACCGCGACGATCCCGGGCCCGCCGACGACCAGCCGGCCGTCCTCCAGCATCGCGGCGAGCGCGGTGTCCGCCACCCGGCCGGGCCCGCCGTTCAGGAACGCCACCTCGGACAGGTCGTGGACGGGGCCTCCGGACCCGCGACGGGCACGGCCCGACCCCACGATCAGGAGCGTCGAGGAGACCGCCACGGCGAGTGTCAGGACCAGGGCCAGTGCGTTCATCCCGGTCACCTCCCTATGAGAACGGAACGGGCCGCCCGGACCAGCCGGACGGTGCGGCGGGGCGGCCGGGGAGCCGCGCGGTCCTGCCACCAGTGGGTCAGCCGGCGCCGGGCCGCGTCGTCCGCGGGGCGGCCCGCGATGAGCAGCTGCTCGGCGAAGTCCAGGGCGTCACGCCGGTATCCGGCGGACATCGGACGGTTCCTGGCGTACGCGAGGAAGACGCCCCGGTAGTCGCGGCCCAGGATCTCCGGGAGCTCGGGGGCCACCTTGGCGACGACATCGGCACGCTTGGCGGCCAGGGCCCGGCTCTGGATGCCGAGCCGGCGGAGGTCGAAGCCCTCGGGGGCGGGGGTGCCCGCAACGAGCGCGGAAAGCAGCGAGGTCTGTGCGACCGCGACCCGGTCACGCAGGGGCTCCGACGCCGCGTGCGACGGGGTCTCGCGCGACGGGGCTTCGCCTGCTGGTGCCGCGGGCGGCGGGGCCGGGGTCTTCGACGGGCGGGAGGCCGGGGTTCCGGAGTCCGGCCGCGGCCGGGAGCCGTGCCCCGCGTCGAGCGTGGCGCGGATCGCGTCCAGTTCGCCCGCCAGCTCGGCGGCGGGCGGGAAGTCGTCGTCGCGTTCCAGCAGGACACCGGGAGGGGCGATGCGGGAGCGCAGCTCGGCGAGGATGCCGAGCACCGGAGCGGTGACCGGGTGGGCGTGCGTGTCGTGCCAGACGCCGTCCTTCTCCACGCCGCCGGCCACATGGACGTACGCGATGGCCTCCACCGGCAGCTCGTCGAGGGCCGTGGCCGGGTCCTCGCCCCGGTTGACGTGGTTCGTGTGCAGGTTGGCCACGTCGATGAGCAGCCGCACCCCCGTGCGGTCGACCAGCTCCGCCAGGAACTGCCCCTCGGTCAGCTCCTCGTCCGGCCAGGAGATCAGCGCGGCGATGTTCTCCAGGGCCAGCGGCACCGGCAGCGAGTCCTGAGCGATCCGTACGTTCTCGCACAGCACGTCCAGAGCCGCCCACGTACGCGGGACGGGCAGCAGGTGCCCCGCCTCCAGCACCGGTGACCCGGTGCGCGTGCCGCCCGCGCGGACGAACGCGATGTGCTCGGTCACCAGAGGAGTGCCCAGCAGGGTGGCACGAGTCGCGAGGCCCGCGAGCCGGCCCGGGTCGGGGCGGTCCGCCCCGCCCAGGCCCAGCGAGACCCCGTGCGGCACCACGGTGACGCCGCGCTCCCTCAGCCGGACCAGGGACGCGGGCAGATGGTCGGCGCAGAGGTTCTCCGCCACCGCTTCCACCCAGTCGATCCCCGGCAACGCCTCCACCGCATCGGCGATCTCCGGCCGCCAGCCGATCCCGATTCCCAGCTTCATGGTGTCCCCCTCCTCCGCTCCGTGCAGGGGTCATGGCCCCGCCGCGCAGCGGTGAACCCGAAGAGGGGGACGTTCAGAGCCCGATTTGAGGTTCCGGAGCTCGGCCGGCCGGGTGACCCGCCCCTTGGGGCCGTCAGGGCATCGGCGCCGTGGAGGGCCGCGAGGTGAAGGACCGGTCCCCGGTCGGCGCCGCGGGAACCGGCTGTGGGAGGACGGAGCCGTTCGGCGCCACCGGCGGTCCCGTCGGACTGGCCGTGGCCGCCCCGGCCGCCTCGCGGGCGATGGCGTCGAAGTCCACGAAGCTCGTGCTCTCCAGCATGGTGATGTGGTCGAGCACGGTCTGGTTGGCGTCGGTGGCCAGCTGCCGGATCAGCGTGTTGCGGGTGGTGTGCCGGACCTGGGCGATCAGCGCGAAGACCTTGCCGTGCGCGTTGCGCAGCAGGTTGGCGAACTTCCGCTCGTACTCCTCGCCGCTCGCCGCGGTCAGCTCCCGCAGCCAGCCCTGCTGCTGCTCGGTCGGCTGGTTCGGGAGCTCCACGCCGAGCTTGGCCGCCACGTCCCGGGCCCGGCGGTCGAGATCGGTGTGCCCGACGACCAGATGGTCCCCGGTGGCCTTGACCGCCTCGGTCGGTGCCCGCTCGATGGCCTGCTGCCCGGCGGGCAGCTCCCAGAGCCCGGCCAGGCGCACCTTCACCAGGAAGTCCCGGTCGGTCGCGGAGAGCGGACCCCACTGGGTTGCGGTGGACGACGCGTCGAGGTTCGCCCGACCGGTGCCGGAGCGGTCGGCGTACGACCAGACCGGGTAGGCCAGCGCGCCGAGCGTGGCGACGAGCGCGGCGATGATGAGGGCCGTTCCGTTGATGCGTCGCACAGAGGTCTCTCCCGGGCCGAGGCGTGACGGCGTCCAAGCAACCGCCGGTCGCAACGGCCGGGAACTGACCGGCCGTTCAACCTACTGGGCAGTATTGCCAGTGGGGCGGCGTCAGGGGATACGTATCGGCGGACCGGACCGTTCAGTGGTCGGAACCATGGGCGCTGTCCGGCCCGGACCGGTCCGGACCGTTCAGCGGCGTGAACCGTTCAACGGTCCGGACCTTTCAACGGCCCTGGCGGAGACCTGCGTACGGGGCGGGCGGATCAGCGGCGCAGTGCCGGATGGTCGGCGACCACCGTGCACGACCCGGGGGCGATCTCCGTGAACCCGGCGTCCTGCACCACCGGCAGCCCGCTCGCCGTGAGTTCCTGCCAGCGGTCCGCTCCCGGAGTCGCGACCGAGAGCGGGAAGCCCGCCTCGCGCCACGCCTTGCGTTCCGTCTCCGAGAGCTCCCACCAGGCGAGCTGGGCCCCGTGCCCGGCCTGCGCCATCTCCTTGCCCGCCGACATGCCGAGCTCCGGGTTCAGCCAGAGGACCGGCCCGGCGAGGTCGGGCGCGGCGGGCGGCTCGGGGTCGTCCAGGTCCGTTCCGGAGACCTGGAGCTTGGCGAGCTCCTTCGGCCAGCCGTCGAGGGGCACCGGCGGGTAGACCCGTACTTCGGCCTCGTCGCCCGTGACCGTGACCCCGGGCAGCGCGCAGGCCTTGCGCCACTCCGCGCCGCGCGCCCGCCGCACCACCTTGCGGATCCGGGCGTCCTGCCAGTCGCGCATCACCTGCGCCCACTCGCCGTCGCCCGTCGACCGCTCGTCGGAGAGCATCACCAGCACCGCCCTGGCGGCCGTGCGCAGCGCGTCGGTGCGGGCCGGGGGAGCGCTCTTCTCGATATGTACCACCAACGGCAGTACGTACTGAGGTGCTTCGTCCCGGTTCGTCCGCTCGGAACGGAAGGGGCTGTCCGACGGCAGGGCTGCGGGAACGGACGGGGACTCGGGGGTGTCGTTGCTGCTCACTCGTCCAGTCTGCCAGTCGCCCCGGAACCCGTTCTTGGCGGAATGAAACCCTCCGGGTGAGGATGCACCGCATGAAGAGCGATCTCTTTTCCAGCGAGCACATGGCACAGCAGGCCACCGCCCCCGGAATGAGCCTGCAGAACGCCAAATCCATCAAGTACGCGGTCAACGGGGAGATGCACGCCCGCCAGGGATCGATGATCGCCTTCCGCGGTGATCTCCAGTTCGAGCGCAAGGGCCAGGGCCTCGGCGGCATGCTCAAGCGTGCCGTCACCGGCGAGGGCCTGCCGCTTATGGCGGTGCGCGGCCAGGGCGAGGCGTGGTTCGCGCACGAGGCGGCCAACTGCTTCATCGTGGAGATCGAGCAGGGCGACGTCCTGACCATCAACGGCCGCAACGTCCTGTGTTTCGACGCCACACTCGCGTACGAGATCAAGACCGTGAAGGGTGCCGGGATGACCGGCGGGGGACTCTTCAACAGTGTCTTCACCGGCTACGGGAAGCTCGGCCTGATGTGCGAGGGGAATCCCATAGTGATCCCCGTCACGCCCCAGCAGCCGGTGTGTGTCGACACGGACGCGGTCGTCGGGTGGAGCGCCCACCTGAACACGTCGCTGCACCGTTCGCAGAGCGTCGGCTCGATGCTTCGCGGCGGCTCGGGGGAGGCGGTCCAGCTGCGCCTGGACGGCGAGGGGTTCGTGATCGTACGTCCCAGCGAGCTCAAGACCGAGAAGGCGTCGTCCAACTGAGTGCCGGACAACCGAGTGCCGAAGTCCTGCGACTGAGCGGAGTCGGCCGGCGGTACGGCCTCGCCGGACCATGGGTGTTGCGCGGGGTGGACCTCGGTCTGCCCGCGCGCTCCCTCGTCCGCGTCGAAGGGGCCAACGGCACGGGCAAGTCCACCCTGTTGCGGCTCCTCGCCGGGGTCGATGCCCCCACCGAGGGCCGGATCACCGGCGGCCGGCCGCGCACGGCGTACGTTCCCGAGCGGTTCCCGGCGGCGCTGCCCTTCACCGCCGCCGGCTACCTCGTCCACCTGGGCCGGATCCACGGGCTGCGCCGGGCCGAGGCGACCGCGCGGGCGCAGCAGTGGCTGAGCCGCTTCGGGGCCGCCGGGTACGCGCGCACACCGCTCGCGGAGCTCTCCAAGGGCACCGGCCAGAAGGTCGCGGTCGCCCAGGCGCTCCTGGCCGAACCGGAGTTGCTGGTGCTCGACGAGGCCTGGACCGGCCTGGACGCCGCGGCCCGGGACGAACTGGACCGGGCTGTCGCGGCACGCGTGGCCGCGGGCTCCACCGTCGTCTTCGTCGACCACGACGCGCAACGGCTCGCGGGCGCGGTCGACATGGTCCTGCGCGTCCAGGGGACCGGGCCGGCCGCAGCACCCCTTGCCCCTGCCGGGACGGTGGCCGGCCCCCGGGTGCGGATCGAGGTCACGGGCCCGCCCGGCGCGACACTCCCCGCCGGACTGCCCGGCGCTCCCGCGCGGACGGCCGCCGGGGACGGAGCGCTGCGGCTCACCGTCGCGGCCGTGCACTCCGACGCACTGCTGGGCGCCCTGCTCACCGCCCGTCCGCCCTGGCACATCAGGCACCTCTCGACTCTTCCCGGCAACCCCGACGAGGCGGCATGACCGCGCTGATCCGCTACCAGGCCGGCCTTCTGCTGCGCTCCCAGCGCTGGCTCGCGCCCGTGCTCCTGTACGTGGCCCTCCTCGGCGTCGGGGTCCGCTCGGGACAGCCGGTGCTGGACTCGCTCGGCTACACGGCGGCAGGGCTGCTGCCCGTCACGGCGTGGCTCGTGCAGGTCTGTGCCACCCAGGAGCCGGCCGCCGCCCGGACGGTCGTCGCCGCGGCGGCGGGCGGGCAGCCGAGAGCCCACCTGGCGGCCCTGCTCACCGCGCTGGGGTGTGCCGGGCTGCTCGGCGCGGCCGCCACCCTGGTCGTGCTGCTGATCAGCGAGCCGGCCGGCACCGACCACGCGGCCGAGGTCCCGCTGCCGTCCGCCGGGCTCGCCGGGCTGCTCGCCACCGCCTGCTGCGTCCTGCTCGGGGCGGCGGTCGGCGCGTTGTGCACCCGGCCGCTGCTGCACCGGCGCGGCCCGTCGATCGCTGCGACCGTGCTCGCGTCGCTGCTGGCCCTGGTGACCAGCGGATCGCCCGCGAAGTACGCGGTGGCGGGGCTGGTCACCGGTTCGCACACCGGCACCGTCACTGTGCCGGTCCTGCCGCTCCTCGGCGCGGCGGCCGTGGCATCCGCGGCCGCCGCGATCGCCTGCAGACTCACGTCGGTGCGCGGCTGAGTAGGCTCGTACACATGGATGAGAGCAGGGACGAGACCGCGAACGAGGCCTACTGCGAGACTCCGGCCGCCACCCCGGACAGGGCCGCGGGCCCCCCGTACGCCGAGTGCGTGCTGTGCCGGAAGCCGACCGAGTACGCCGAGTCCGTCAAGGGCGTCACGCTCTGCCCGGTCTGCGAATGGCAGGAGGCCCAGCGCACGGCCTGTTCCGGCTGAGGTGCGTCAGCCGGACATCAGCTCCGACACCTTCACGAAGCGGTATCCGCGCTTCCGTAGCTCCGGAACCACCTGGTCCACCGCCTCGTCCGTGACCGGTGCCGCGCTGCGGGTGCAGTGCATGACGACCAGCGATCCGGGCTTCACCCCGTCCAGCACCTGCTGTGCCACGGCGTCCGCGTCCGTCGCGAACGCGTCACCGCTGACGACGTCCCACTGCACCGCCGTCACCTTCTCCGGCGCGAGCGCACGCAGCGAGGCGTCGTCGTAGCAGCCGCCGGGGAAGCGGAAGTACGGCACCACATGGCGGGCGCCGGTCTTCCGGATCGCGCCGAAGGCCCGTTCCACCTCGCCGCGCATCGCGTCGTTCCCCACGGTCGGCAGCCCGTAGCAGGGCGAGGTGAAGGCGTAATGGCTGTAGGAGTGGTTGGCGATCTCGAAGAGCGGGTCCGTGCCGATGGAACGGGCCTGGGACGGGTACTCCTCGGCCCACCGGCCGGTCATGAAGACCGTCGCCGGCACCTTCAGCCGTCGCAGCAGGGCGATCAGCTCCGGATTGTCGAAGTGCTCGCCCTCGGCCGCGCGCGGCCCCTCGTCAGCCGTCATGTCGGCATCGAAGGTGAGCGCCACGACCTTCTCGGCACTTGCGCGGCCGCGCTCGAACACGGGCGTCAGCCCGGCAGGGCCGGGCGCCATGGTGGGCGGCTGCGCTGCCGGGGGTGCCGAGGGCGGGGTGTGGGCCGGTGCGTGGGCGGCGACCGGTGTGCGCCCCGTGGCCGGGTGCGTCTTCCCGCGGGAGTCCCCCGAGCCCCCGCAGCCGACGAGGCCGCCTCCGAGCACCGCGCCCAGAACGGTCATCGCCGTCAGTTTCCGCACATATGTGGTCACTCTTGGAAGCTAACCGATCAATCGGCAGGGTCCCGTCCGCGGCACCTCCTCTGCCGGGAAGCGGCCCCCGGATTCACCCGGTCGTCGAGGATCCGCTCAGTCGTCGAGCAGGTGCTCCGCCGTGAAGCCGAACAGCCGCACGGCCGCCGTGGTGTCGACCGGGGCGGTGCGTCCGGGCAGTGGACGCAGCAGCGGGGTCGTCGGGTGGTAGCGGCGCATCAGCTCCTCCGTCGGGAACGGCACGAGGGTCTCGGGGGCGCACACATGGACGGCGTGGGCGCCCGGGCCCGGGACACCGAGAGCCTGCAGCGCGGCCCGTGCCGCGTCCCGCACCTCCAGATAGGTCCACAGGTCCCGGGCGCCCGCGGCCGGTTCGGCGGTGAGCCGCGCCGCGTGCGCGCGCAGCCGTTCGTCGAATCCGCCGACGAACGGATAGCGCAGGGAGACCACGCTCATCGCATGCCGCCTCGCCATCGTCGCGGCCGTCAGCTCGTCGACCTGCTTGGACAGCCCGTACGCGTCCGCCACCTGGGACTCCATCGCCTCGTCCACCGGGACGTACGCGGGGTGCGGCGACGGCTGCGCCGTCCAGGGCAGTCCCGTGATCCCCCAGGAGCTGGCGACCACGGCGTGCCGCACACCGGCCGACCCCGCCTCCTCCAGGACGGTGAACGTGGCGAGGGTGTTGGTGGCGAAGACCTCCTGCGCGCTGTTGTGCTCCGGTGTGGGGATCGCCGCCAGGTGGATCACCCCGTCGGCGCCGTCCAGCGCCGCCCGCACCGTCGCCGGGTCGGCGGCGTCCCCGGCGACGACCAGCCGGGCGGTCAGGTCGCCCGGGTCCTCCAGGACGAGTGCGTTCGCCTCGACGGAGCGTTCGGCGAGAGTTGCGAGGACCGCCCGGCCGATTCGCCCGGCCGCCCCGGTGACCAGGACTCGTGTGACCACGCGTTGCTCCTATGCGTATGCGCGTACGGCGACGATGTGCGCCGACGCGGCTCCGTTGGTCGATTCGACGACGATCCTCACCGCTGCGGTGGTGACCGGCTCGTCCGGAGTGTGCACCCGGCGGCGGCGCCGGTTGTCCGAGGTGCGCGACAGGACGTGCCAGCTGCCGTCCGGCCTGCGTGCCTCGACGCGGTAGTCGCGCAGCAGGGTGGGAAGCGTGTCGAACGGTGTCCTGTGGTGGTGCAGGTTGATCAGGTCCTCGTTGACGTCGTCGTCGGCGAGCACCTCGATCCGCGACAGGGTGACCGGCCGGGGCCAGGACAGCTGCAGCCATTCCTCCCCGCCCTCCCGCAGCGGCTCGGAGACCCACATGTGCGGTCCCGAGTACGGGCGTGCGTACCCGTCCACGGCCTTGGCGGGGGCGTACGCCGAGGTCTCTCCCGCACGGAGGCAGAAGGTGCGCCTCTGCAGTCCCGCGTCGGTCCATTCACGCAGCGGCTGCGGCGACTCGTCCTGTGGGCGCAGCGGCACCCGGGTGAGGCACAGGACGCCCGGGGCCGGTCCGCCGGCGCTGTACAGGGCGAGGTCCTTGTTGGCGCGGACGACGACGAAGGCGTTGCGGGCGGTGTCCGGCGACCAGCGCAGTCCGGTGCGAACCCACTGCTTCGGCCCGGCGGCCACCGGGACGGTGACGGAGGTGACGAGGCGCCGCGGGACGTAGTTCTGGCCGAGCTCGGGGTCGTACAGCTCGACCACGATCTCCGTGTCCCGGCCGGCGTCGACGAGCAGGTCCAGTCCGGTCAGTTCGGGGTCGACGGGCAGCAGCAGCCCGGCGTCGGCGGTCAGCGGCCACCGCTCCCCGGGCGTCGGCGCATCCGGGCCCGCCAGGGTCGAGGACGCGGTGGCCTCGGCGTTCAGGGCCAGGTCCTCCGGGTCCGCGGAGGCCAGACCGATCACCGAGGCGTCCTCGCGCAACAGCGTCCGCTGCAGCTCGGCGATCTCCAGCGCGCGCGGCGCGACACCGCCCGAGGCGCACAGCGCGGCGGCCGTGCCCGCGGCCTGCCCGATCGTGGCGCAGGTCGCCATCACCCGGGTCGAGCCGAAGGCGACATGGCTGGCGGAGATGTTGCGCCCGGCGAACAGCAGGTTCGTCGTGTTCACCGAATAGAGGCTGCGGTACGGAATGTGGTAGATCCCGTCCGCGTACCGCTGCTTGGCCCCGTCCTCGGTGGCGTACACACCCTTCGGCGGATGCAGGTCGATGGACCAGCCGCCGAAGGCCACCCGGTCGGCGAACTCGGTCTGGCCGAGGATGTCGCTCTGGTGGAGGACGTGGTCACCGAGGAAGCGCCGGTACTCGCGCTTGCCGGGCACCGAGCCCACCCACTCCAGCGTCATGGTCTCGGCGTCGAACTCGCCCGAGTTCTTGATGTGGTCCCAGATGCCGTGGATGACCGCCCACAGTTCGTCGCGGATGCGCTCGTTGTCGTGCACCGTGTCGAGCTCGCCGCCGAACTCGATCCACCAGTAGGCGCAGCCGTTGTCACCGGACTTGATGATGCGGCGCTGCGGGATGGACGTCTCCGCGATGTTCCTGGCGAAGTCGGGCGGCACGAACTTGACGGGGCGTCCGGCGTCCTTGGTGTAGAAGAGCAGCGTAGAGCCGAGCGTGAGCGAGTCGGCGGTCACGGGCGCCCACGGCTCGTCGTACTCCGCCCGGGACTCCCGCCCGATGCGGTGCCGGGCGCCGGCGAGATATCCGATGAGCCCGTCTCCCGAACAGTCCAGGAACAGGTCGCTCTCGAAGCGGATCCGCCGCTCGGAACCCATCATCCAGCCGGTGACGGCGGTGATGTGCCGGGCGTCCTCGGGACCGTCGGCGTCCACCTCGCGCACATCGGTGTTGAGGTAGAGGGTGATGCCGGGTTCGGCGCGGACCGCGTCCAGCACCACGGCGTCCCAGTAGTACGGGTTGCCGTCCGGGTTGCGGAACTGGTTCTCGACGAACAGCTCGCCCATGATGCCGCCCTCACGGGCGTAGTGGTTCCTTCCGTGCCCGGTCGCGCCGCACACCCAGACGCGGACCTCGCTGCTCGCGTTGCCGCCGAGGACGGGCCGGTTGTTGATCAGGGCGACGGTGCGGCCCAGCCGGGCGGCGGCGATGGCCGCGCTGACCCCGGCCAGGCCGCCGCCGACGACGGTGATGTCGTGCCGTGCGGTTTCGTTCCTCATGGGAGGCTCTTACTTCCAGTCAGGGTTGGCGGCGAGGCCGTAGTAGATGCGCGGGGCGCCGTCGAGGGTGAGAGTGACCTTGCCGCCGGACGCGGTGAGGGTGCGTTCCTGTCCGATGCAGTTCAGCTCCTTCACGGTGCCGCCGACCGCCGCGGAGTGGGCGACGACGGCGGTCCTGGTCCTCCAGGTGTCGGTCCACGGCTCGGGCGAGGCGTACCAGGGGTCCTCGCCGTGATCGGCGTTGAGGATGTAGCCGTCCTTCCGGCTCCACAGGATCGAGACCGGGCCGTCCGGGGTGGTGAAGAGCAGGCCCTTGACGTCCGGGTCGGCGAAGACGAGCGGCCGGACGTACGCGGCGCGGTCCAGCACGCGTGCGGCCGTGGCGAAGGCGAGCAGCGAGGGCTTGGGGCTCGTGTCGCGGTTCATCAGGCCGTAGTGGTACTCGGGGTTC
Source organism: Streptomyces sp. NPDC002809 (assembly GCF_040295435.1). Classification (NCBI taxonomy): domain Bacteria; kingdom Bacillati; phylum Actinomycetota; class Actinomycetes; order Kitasatosporales; family Streptomycetaceae; genus Streptomyces; species Streptomyces sp. NPDC002809. Next base: position 91,655 of record NZ_JBEOVJ010000009.1, on the reverse strand, counting down.
GCCGGGTCCGCCTCCTGCGGGTGCAGGACGGTGGAGTCGTGCAGCTGGTACCAGTTGACGCCCCGGACGCCTTCGGCCTTGGCCAGGGCGAGCGTCAGCAGCACGTTCTCCGCAGCGTGCCGGTAGGTGTCGGCCCACCAGGCGTTGGGCTTCGTCGGCGCGTACGCCTCGGTGAGCCACAGCTCCTTGTTCCCGCCGTACTCGGCGATGATCGCGTTGGCCTTGCGGACGGCCCCGAGGAAGTTCCAGTACGTGCCGGCCGAGCCCTGGGTCCACTCGGCCGGGTCCGGTGCGTAGTCGGGGGTGAAGTTCCCGCGGCCCGGATGCACGGCGAAGGCGTCGATGAGGTCCCAGCCGCCCGCCGCCCGGAAGTTCTCGGTCCAGACGTAGTCCATGCCGCCGAGGCCCGCGTTCATCACCTTCATGTCCGAACCGGCCGCGGCCAGCCGGTCGGTGACCTGCTTCAGACCGTCGCGTACGTACAGGTCGGCGCCCCTGCCGGACATCCACGGCTGGTTGACCTCGTTGCTGACCTCGAAGTACCGGGCCTGCGCCGCCAGGGCCTTGGCGACGTTGGTGTCCGCCCAGGCGGCGATCTGCTCCGCAGTGCCGCCGGTGGGGATGCCGCTGAGCTCGACGTTGTGCGCGATGCCGTTGGCGTCCAGGGTCGCGATGTCGATGCCAGGGGCGCCGGCGTACGCGATCCGCACCCATTTGATGCCGAGCGTCTTCAGCAGGCCGAGCACCGCCTCCTTGCCCGGCTTCAGCAGCCAGGGGTAGTTGGCGATCCCGAACATCGACTCCGTACCGGCCTCGTAGGCGAAGTCGGGGAGCACGGCGAGGTTGGTGCGGGCGAGCGCGCTGTCGCTGCCCGAGACGACCTCCACCTCGGTGAAGACGATGCCCTGGGCCGGTGCGGTGACCGGGAAGGACACATCCCAGGAGCCGCCCGCCGCCACCGTCCTTCCGACCGTGGAGCAGCCGAGCTTCCTGCCCGCGAAGTCGCGCGCCCACCAATTCAGGGTCACCGGCTTCGGCGCGGCCCCGCCGTTGACCACCTGCGCCCTGAGAAGCATGGACTGGCCGGCCTCCCGGTAGAGGTTGAACGGCTGGTCGGTCCACACCTCGACGCCCAGCGGACGGCCCGCCGCGAGCGCCCCGGCGGCCCGCGGCCGCAGCTCGCCGAGCACGAACTCGGCCTCGGTGACGGCGGTGTCCGGGCCGGTCGACGTACCGGGGGAGTGGATCCAGGTCGCGTTGGTGTAGGCCGGGTTGGTGGACGTGAGGCAGAAGAATCCCTTGGTGCCGGTCCAGGTGTCGGCGTAGACACCGCCGGCGTTCCTCTCGTACGGTATGCCGCCGCGCGCGTCCCGCTCCCAGACGGTCAGCGCCTCGTACGACTCCGGGGCGCTCGCCCCCTGGAGCGTACGGGCGAACATGAAGCCGGTCGGCGTCAGCGTGCCGGAGCCACCGGCCTCCCACTTCATGTGCACCGTGCGTGCGGTGACGTCGAACGTGCCGCGCACGGTGACGCCCGGTGCGTCACTGCCCATGGTGTACGTGACCTGGAGTGCGGGCCGGCCGTCGGGCAGCGTGATCTGCGCGGGTGTGCCGCCGAAGGTGCGCCGCTGGCCCAGCACACTGTCTTTGATCATGAAATGGCTGATCAGGACGTGGCCAGTGCCCGAGCCGTCCTGGACGAGCACGTTGCCGTCGCTCTGACCGACGATCGTGACGCCCTCGGCGGAGAGGGTGACCGGGGCCGCGGCGTGCGCGGCCCCCGTGGGGAGCAGGGCCGCGCCGGTGGCGGCGGCCGTGCCCTGGAGGAATCTGCGGCGGTGTACGGACATGGTGGTGCCTTTCTCTTGTCCCGAAGAGGAAGGTGCGGGGGGCAGGGCGGAGGTCAGCCCTTGACGCCGGTGAAGCCGAGTCCGGCGACGATGTACTTCTGGCAGACGGCGAAGACGAGCACGGGCGGCGCGACGGCCAGCACCATCGCGGCGATGAGCTGGTCCTGCGGGGCCTGGGTGGCGAGCTGGGCGAGCGCGACGCTGATCGGCTGCTTCTCCGGGTCGGTGATCGCGACCAGCGGCCAGATGAAGTCCTTCCAGCTGTGCATGACCGCCAGCAGGCTGATCACGGCGATCACCGGCCGGCTCATCGGCAGGACGATCTTCGTCAGCAGCTGGCGGGTACTGACGCCGTCGACCCGCGCGGCGTCGAAGAGTTCCCTGGGCAGCGCGTCGAAGAACTGCTTGGCGAGCAGCACGGTGAAGGCGTTCGTGCCTGCGGGGAGCCAGATCGCCCAGTAGGTGTCACCGAGGTTGAGATGGAGGAACGGCACGTCGATCACGGTCATGAAGAGGCTGACCATGTTCACGGTGTACGGCACGAACATCGTCGCGAGGATCGCCCCGTAGACGACCTTGCCGAACCGGGGCTTGAGCACGGAGAGCGCGAAGCCCGCGGTGGCCGAGACGAAGAGCTGGACCAGCCACGAACCGCCGACCACCAGGAAGGTGTTCATCAGATAGTGGCCGACACCCAGGTCGGTGTACGCGGTGGAGAAGTTGCCCGGCACCGGCCGGTCCGGCCAGAGGGCGAGCGGCTGTGTCGTGAGCTCGGTCGGCGGCGACACCGCGCCCTTGACCATCCAGTAGAGCGGCCCGATGCCGATGAGCAGCAGCAGGATCAGTGTGAGGCCCTGCACGGACCGCACGGCCGCCCGGACGGCGGGCCGCTGCCGGTCGTTGGTCGAGACGAAGGTGGTGAGGGAGGTCATGTCTTGCTCCAGCTGCGGGTGGCCCGCAGATAGACCGCGGAGAGCAGGGCGAGGGTGAGCACCATCAGGAAGGAGAGCGCGGCCGCCTGGCCGTACGCGCCGTCCTGGAAGGCGTACCGGAAGATCAGCAGCAGCACGGTGAGGGTGGAGTTCTCCGGGCCGCCGCCGGTGAAGACGTACGGCTCGGTGAAGACCTGCACCGTGTTGATCAGCTGCACGAGCAGCAGCAGCCCGATGACCGGCCTCAGCTGCGGAAGCATGATGTGCCAGAGCCGGCGCCAGATCCCGGCTCCGTCGACCTCGGCCGCCTCGTAGAGTTCGCCCGGGATGCCGACCATGGCCGCGAGATAGATCAGGACGGCGCCGCCCATGCCCGCCCAGGTCGCCTCCAGGACGAGCGACAGCATCGCGCTGTCGGAGGACTCCAGCCAGGGGTACGGGCCGAGTCCCACCTTGCCGAGGGCGCTGTTGAAGAGTCCGCTGCCCGGGTCGTAGAACCACTTCCACAGCAGGATGGCGACCACCGGCGGGATGACCACGGGCAGATAGACGAGGAAGCGGTACACCCCGCCACCGCGCCGGACCGTGGACATGATGGCGGCCAGTACCAGGGGTGCGGGGAAGCCGATCAGGATGCCGAGGCCGACGAAGAGCAGCGTGTTCTGGACGGCGGTGCCCAGCAGCGGATCGTCGAAGACCGCCCGGAAGTTGTCGAGTCCCACCCAGACGGCAGGATCGACGAGATTGGTCCGCTGGAAGCTGATCAGCAGGCTGCGGACGATCGGCCACCAGGCGAAGAGACCGAAGATCAGCAGCGTCGGGACCAGGAACAGCCACGCGGTGACCTGGTTGCGCAGGGCCCCGGTGCGTGGACCGGACCGGCCGGCGGACGCCGCGGGCGGCTCCTTGAGCACGGTGGCGGGGCGCCGGGAGGGGGTGAGCAGGCTCATGGCGGTCTACTTCTGGCCGGCGGAGAGCTTGGTGTTGACGTCCTTCTCGGCGGCGGCCAGCAGGGCGTCCACATCGGCGTCCCGCTTGGTCAGCACCGACTGGACGACCGAGTCGAGCGCCGTGTAGAGCTGCTGCGCCTGGTACGGCGGCTCGGGCTTGAGATCGAGCCCGGACAGGCCCTCGGTGTACGGCCGGAAGTTCTCCGGCTTCACGTTGACGTACGGCTCGATGGCCGCGTTGATCCTCTTCTGCCGCTCGGCGTCGAACACCGGGAGGGTCGGAACGCCCACCGCGGACTTGGGGTCGGCCGACAGCGCCTTGGCCTGCTGCGCCGCGATCTCGGTGCTGTACTGCGGCTGCGCGTACGCGAAGGTCAGCCACTTGACCGCGGCCGCCGCGTGCTTGGGGTCGGCCGACTTCGGGACCATGTAGATGTCGCCGCCGGTCAGCGTGGCGTTGCCGCCGGACTGGGGCATGGCGCCGACACCGAAGGCATCGGTGTCCTCCATGCCGAACTGCATCTTGGCGAGCCGGTAGGTGCCCGGGCTGCCCATGAACATCCCGACCTGCCCCGCCGCGAACTGCTTGACGACGTCGTTCTGGTTGTTGAGGAGGTTGCGGCCCAGCGAGTCGTCCTTCCAGCGCATGTCCTTCAGCAGGTTGAGCGCCTTCTTCGTCTCCGGACCGGTGAGGGTGGCGGTGTACGTGCCGCCCTTCCGTGTCTGCAGCTCGCCGCCGAACGCGTACGACAGCATCGTCAGCTGCCAGCCGCCCTGGTTGTCCTTCGACTCGTGGACGAAGCCCGCCTTGCCGGTCTTCTCGCTGATCGTCTTCGCGGCCGCCCGGACCTCCTCCCACGTCGTCGGCGGCTTGTCGGGGTCGAGACCGGCCTTCTCGAACAGGGCCCTGTTGTAGACCAGGCCCTGGGCGTACGGATTCTGCGGCACGCCGAAGACGTCGCCGGAGCTGTCGCTGACGGGCTTGAGCACCTGCGGGTTGAACTCCTTGAAGTGGTCCCACTCCTGGAGCTGCCCGGTGATCGGCTGGACCTGCTTCTGCTGGATGAGCCGCTGGGGCTCGGTCAGCGGCACCTTGATGACGTCCTCGACGTTGCCGCCCGACAGCTTGGCCGAGAAGGTCAGCGGGTCGAAGACGGTGGTGGAGCCCTTGACCCGGATCCCCGGGTTGGCCTTCTCGAAGTCGGTGACCTGCTGCTTGAACAGTGCCAGGGCCGGCTTGTCGGTGGCCGGGGGCATGCCCTGGACCCGCAGGACGAGATCGCCGCCCGAGCCCGCCTTGCCCGGGGTGACGGAGGAACAGCCGGTGAGGGTCACGGCCACGGCTATGCAGCCGAGTATGGCCGCACGTCGGGAGGTTCTGGACATTTCTTCTCCAAGAAGGGCAGGGGAGGGCAGGGAGAGGGCTCGGGAGAGCTCAGAGGTCTCGGCGGCCGGGGATGTTCAGTGGGTGGGCGCGGGGCCGGTTGAGGCGCGCGGGACCAGGCGGGAGCCGATCTCCACGCAGGGCGCGTCGCCGTCGCCCGTGCGGCCGGCGATCGTCTCGATGAGCAGGTCGCCGGCCCGGGTGGCGATCTCCTCGGGGTCGATCCTGATGGTGGTCAGGCCCGGCGTGGAGACGGAGGCCAGCAGGGTGTCGTCGATGCCGACGACGCTGACGTCTCCCGGGACGCTGATGCCCAGGTTCGACAACTGGTGCAGCACGCCGAGGGCGACCAGGTCGTTGTGGGCGATCACCGCCGTGGCGCCGTGCGCCCCGACGAGCGTGGCCGCGTGCACTCCGGTCTCGAACCGCGGTTCGTACGGCCCGAGTTCCACGAGTGAGAGGTCCAGGGCCTCGAAGGACTCCTGGATGGACTCGCCGCGGCTGAGCTCGGCGCGCGAGGCGTTGATGAACACACAGCGGCGGTGGCCGTAGGCGCGCAGATGCTCGACGGTCTGCGCGATTCCGGCCGACAGGTCGATCCGTACCTCGGGGATGCCCGGCACATGCCGGTTCACCACCACCACCGGCATCCGGTCCGACAGTTCCCGCAGCCGGTCCTCGGTGAGCGTGGAGGCCCACAGCACCAGGCCGTCGACCCGCTTGGAAACCGCCGCGATCGCCTCCAGCTCGTCGGCCTCGCGCTCGTCGCTGTCGGCGACCAGGACCGTGTACCCCAGCCGCCGGGCCCGTGCCTGCATCGCCTTGACGATGGGCGGGAAGAACGGGTTCGCGATGTCGGGGACGATCAGCCCGAGCGTCCCGGTGCCGCCTCCCCGCAGGCTGCGTGCCGCGGGGTTCGGGGAGTAGCCCAGCTTGGCAGCGGCGTCCAGGATGCGCTGCCGGGTCCTCGGCTGGACCTGGTCGGGTGCGGTGAACGCACGGGACACCGTCGACACCGAGACGCCCGCGGCGCTCGCCACCTCCCGGATTGTGACTGCCACGGACGGCCTCCTCGCTGATTCCTGCTGGATGCGGTGGATCCTTGCGAACGTTCCCGGACGTGTCAAGGGTGTTTCCGCAAGGAAAATCTCCTGTCTGCAAGGGACTTGTGCAGGGCGGTTCCTGGTGAGGATGATGCGTTCTCATCAATGATGCTGAAATTGCGGGAACGTTTTCATAGAGGAGTGGCATGAAGATCACCGGCCTGGAAGTGCTGACTCTGCCCGACCACGGCGACAGCATGATGCTCGTGGTGGTCGACACCGACGAGGGCATCCACGGCCTGGGCGAGGTCGGCATCAGGTCCCGTCAGAAGGCGGTCGCCGGGGGGCTCGAGCATCTGGCCGAGCTGATCACCGGTGAGGATCCTCGGCGCATCGAGCACCTGTGGCAGGTGATGTTCCGCCGAGGCTTCTTCCCCGCCGACCGGATACTGGGCGCCGCCATCGCCGCGGTGGACGTGGCGCTGTGGGACATCCGCGGCAAGGCGCTCGGTGTGCCGGTGCACGAGCTCCTCGGCGGCCGGGTGCGCGACCACGTACCCGCCTACGTGCACGTGGGCGACGGCTACCACGACCGTGAGTGGTTCCTCGGCCGCTGCCGCGACCTCGTCGGGGCCGGCTGGCGCCATCTGCGCTTCGCCGCACCGCACGACGCCGACGACGTGCTCGACGCCCGTCGCTGCCTGCGCGACACCGTTGAGCTCTTCCACCAGGTACGGGACACGGTGGGCCACGAGGTGGAGCTCATCCTGGACGTGCACACACGGCTCGATCTGCCCGAGGCGCTGACCCTGTGCCGGGAGATCGAGGCGGCCCGTCCGTACTTCGTCGAGGACCCGCTGCGCTGCGAGAACCCCGACAGCTACCGCATGCTCCGCGCGCGCACCGGCGTCCCGCTGGCCGCGGGGGAGCAGTTCGGCTCCAAATGGGAGTTCAGGTCCCTGATCGAGGACGAACTCATCGACTACGCCCGGGTCGACGTGGGCGTCGCCGCCGGTCTGACCGAGGCGAAGAAGATCGCCGCCATGGCGGAGGCCCACCACATCAAGCTCGCCACCCACAATCCGCTCGGCCCGGTCACCGCGGCCTCCTCGCTCCAACTCAACCTGGCCTGCCCGAACGTGGCGATCCAGGAGCACCAGACCGACCCGGAGCCGGCCATCGCCGCGCTCTTCACCCACCGTCCGGTGGTCGTTCCGGGCCGGATCGAGCTCAGCGAACTGCCCGGGATCGGGGTCGACATCGACCGCGACGAGGCCCGCAAGTACCAGGCCACCGCCGCCGAGCGACCCCATCTGCGCACGGCGGACGGGGCGTTCACCAACTGGTAGGAACCGCGGGGGCGGAGGCGTGGGCGGGCCGGTGCCGCCCCCGCCTCCTCGGTCAGCCGGTCAGCGCCACGGCCCCGTCACCGCGAACGTCGTCCCCGGCGTGTAGCAGTTGACGAACATCGTCTCCTGGTCCGGTGCGAACGTGACCCCGGCGAACTCGCCCCACTCCGGCTCCTCGGCCGTGCCGATGTTCTGCCGGCCGCGGGCCATCGCGTACACCTCGCCGCGGCGTGTCAGACCGAACACGTGCTGGGCCCCGCCGCCGTCCTCGCACACCATCAGCCCCCCGTCGGAGGCCAGACAGATGTTGTCCGGGGACTCGCCGGGCAGCTGGATGTCCGTGTCCGGGCCGAAGACGACGACCAGCGTCAGCCGGCGCCGTGTCGGCTCGTACCGCCACACCTGCCCGAAGTGGTCGGCGGCCGAGCCCTCCGCGCTGTGCGCGAAGCTGGAGACGAAGTAGACCGAGGAGCCGCCCCAGTAGCAGCCCTCCAGCTTCTGGCCGTGGGTGATGCCCTTCGGCCCGAAGTCCTGGAAGCGGATGGGCGTCTCGGCAGCCAGTGGATCCGGTACGGGGACCCACTCGATGCCCTCGAAGACCGTCCCGGTCTCCTGGACGGCGGAGAGGTCGGGGGTGCCCGGCACCCGCATGGCCTCCAGCCGGCCGCCGGCCCGGAGCGAGCCCGTGCCGCCGAGCGGCTTCTCCGGCAGGAAGCGGTAGAAGAGCCCGAACGGCTTGTCGAACGCGTCCTCGGTCTCGTACACGACGCCGTTGCGCGGATCGATCGCGACGGCCTCGTGCTGGAAGCGGCCCATCGCGGTCAGCGGCACGGCGCCGGTGCGGCGCGGATCGGCGCCGTCCACCTCGAAGATGAAGCCGTGGTCCTTGGTGTAGCCGTTGGTGCCGGCCTTGTCCTCGGTCTCCTCGCAGGTCAGCCAGGTGTCCCAAGGGGTGCGCCCACCGGCGCAGTTCACCGCGGTGCCGGCGATGGCGACGCGTTCCCCGAGGACGTTGTTGCGGCCGTCGAGCTCCAGGGCCGTGCAGCCGCCCCTGCCCATCGGGTCGTACGTGAGCCCCTCGACGGTCGGCACGGAGATCGCCGCGTCGACCCGGTTCTCATGGTTGCGCACCAGCCGGACGTGTCCGCGCCGGCCGGCGAAGGCGGCCATGCCGTCGCAGTGGCTGGGGACCGGGCCCTCGCCGGAGCGGAGCGGGTCGCCCTCCCGGGACAGCACCCGGTAGCGGAAGCCCTTCGGGAGATCGAGGAGTCCGTCCGGATCGGGCATCAGTGGGCCGTAGCCCGCGTGGCCGCGGGCGGCGGAGGTCCCTGCGAAGAGTTCGGTGAAGGCGCCGGTGAAGGCGATCGCGGCGGCGGCGCCGCTCGTGGCCAGGACTTGTCGTCGTGTCGCGAGACGGCGGGGTGCGGTTGACATGAGGCAACTCCCTGTTGGCGGACAGGTGACATGGCATCGTCAAAAGCAGGCCTGCCCGTTCGAGGCCTTCGGTGAACGTTTTCATGCTGGACCGGCCGGTTCCGTTCCGACGCTCCGGGGCAGCAGCAGCCGGAACACGGATCCGGAGCCCGGCCGGGTGTCGAGTTCGAGCCGCCCGTGGTGCGCCTCGGCGATGGTGGAGGCGATGGACAGACCGAGGCCCGAACGCGGCTCGGGGCCACCCGGCACCGTCGCGGGCCCGCGGTAGAAGCGTTCGAACACCTGCTGGGCGGCCTCGGGGGTCAGCCCCGGTCCGTCGTCGGCGATCTCGACCACGCACGCAGGAACGCCCGGGGGCAGCGGTCCCGTGGCGCTGCTGCGGCCCGCCCGGTCGGTCCCCCCGGTGGCCGGGCCGGTGCGTACCGAGCCGACCCGCACCTCCACGCGCGCGCCGGGCGGTGTGTGGACACAGGCGTTGGCCAGCAGGTTGGCGACCACCTGGGCGAGCTGATGAGGGTCACCGAGCGTCTCGACCACGTCGAGTGAGTCCTGTGAGCGGGAACCGTCCGGGCCCCCGCCGGCCAGCGGTGCCAGCCGTACATCCCGCCCCGGGTGCGCGACGACTGCCGCGGCGACGCCGTCGGCCGCCAGGGAGAGCAGGTCCACGGTCTCCCGGTGCGCCTCGGGCGCGTAACCCAGCTTGGCCAGCAGGAAGAGATCGTCGACGAGACGGCTCATGCGCTCCGCGTTCCGGGCGATCAGCTCGTGAGCCTCTCGTCGGCGCGCCGCCGGGGTGCGGGGATGCGCGACGAGCAGTTCGGCGAACCCCTGGATGGAGGTGAGCGGTGTACGCAGTTCATGGCCGGCGTCGGCCATGAAGCGGCGCAGCCGTTGCTCGGAGGCGTCCTTGCGGTGCAGCGCCGCCCGCACCTGGTCGAGCATCGTGTTGAAGGCGATACCGAGCCTCCCGGTCTCCGTACGCGGATCGGTGTCGGTGACGCTCAGGTCGGCTTCACCACCGGTGATGCGCAGTGCCGTGCGTTCCATCCGGTCCAGGGGGCGCAGCCCCAGGCGTACGGCCGCGCTTCCCAGCAGCCCGACACCCACGGCGGCGGCGGCACCGATGCCGATGCCGACCCACAGCAGTTTGGACGTGGCGCCCTCGACGGTGTCCAGGGGGAGTGCGACGACGACACGCAGTCCGTCGGGGCCCGTCCGGGCGATCACCCGCCAGTCCGACGTGCCGCGGCCGGCGGGCACGGTGGTGGGCCGCCCGTCCCTCAGCGTGAGGGCGGACGCGGCAGCGGGAAGCAGCGGGCTGCTGCTGCCGTTGCCCAGCGAATCCGGCCGGAGCCGTCCGTCGGCCCCGTAGAAGTAGACCCGGTAGTCGGAGGGCAGGGCGTCCTCGGGGGCGAACCGTTCCGGTCCCTGAGGCGCACTGCCGCGGGCCGGGTCGGTGAGCGAACGGGGAGGCGGGCCGAAACGGGTGAGACGGTGGTCGATCTGGCCGGTGAGCCATGAGCGCATGACCGCCAGCCCGGCGGCCTGGGAGGCCAGCACGGCGACCGTGGCCAGCACCGTGGAGATCAGCACCAGGCGGGTACGCATCGAACGGGGCCGCAGCCGGAGGGTCACAGTCCGTCCTCGCGGGGCAGCCGCAGGCAGTAGCCCACACCGCGCACGGTGTGGATCAGCGGCGGGCCGGTGTGATCGGTCTTGCGGCGCAGGTTCTTGATGTACGTGTCGACGATGCGGGTGTCCCCGGCGAAGCCGTACTGCCACACCTCCTGGAGGATCTCCTGCTTCTCCAGCACCTTCTCCGGACGGGACACCAGGCACACCAGGAGCCGGAACTCGGTCGGGGACAGCTGCACGGGCTGTCCGGCGCGGTGCACGGTGTGCCGGTCGCGGTCGACCCGCAGGTCCGCGTACCGCAGCGGGGGGAGCTCGGCCGGCGGCCGCGCGGAACCGCCGGTGCGGCGCAGGATGGCGCGGATGCGCAGCAGGATCTCCTGGATGTGGAAGGGCTTGGTGACGTAGTCGTCCCCGCCGGAGCTGAGGCCGATGATGCGGTCCTCGATGTCGGTGCGGGCGGTGAGGAAGAGCACCGGCGTGTAGTCGCCCCGGGAGCGGAGTTCGCGCGTCACGGCGAACCCGTCGGTGTCCGGAAGCGTCACGTCCAGCACGATCAGGTCCGGTCGGCGGCGGCCCGTCTCGACGACGGCCTCCCGGCCGTCCGACGCCGAGGCGACGCTGTACCCGGCCGCGGTCAGGGCCGAGGTGAGCAGGGTGCGGATGCTCGGATCGTCCTCGACGACCAGGACGGTGTGCCGGGCTGACTGCGCGCCCATCGGACGGATCACCTCGTGCGGTACGGACGGAACGCACGCCGGGCGGGGCGGCGCTGTGCGGTGCGCGGTGATGGTAGTGGCCGAACATGTGTGGATTCACAGGAACGACACCCCCCCGCACGGCGGTGGCGCGCCCGGGCACGGAAGGTCAGCCCTCCGCTCCCGGGCGCGCCAACCGGTCAGCCGGTCGCCTCCTTGCTCTTCGCCAGAGCCGCGGTGCGCTCGGTGACCGTGGTGCGCAGTGTGCCCACCACGGTGTCGACGTCCTTCACGGGCACGCCGGCCCGTTCGGCCTGCTCCGCAAGGTCCTTGAGCGTCTTCGTGGCCTTGCCGGAGGCGAAGAACTTCTCGTACAGGTCCTGGTACGCCTTCTTGTAGACCGCGTCGAAGGCGTCGAGCCCGAGGAAGCGCTCCTTGAGCGCGTGCCCGGACATCCCGCCGCCACCCTGGCCTCCGCGGCCCGCGGCGGGGTCCTCGTCGCCGCCGGCCGCACCGGGGCCGTTCGCCGTGCCGGGCATGTCAGGCATTCCCTGGGGCGCTTCCCCGGCCTGTCCGTCCTGCGCTCCGCCTTGTTGCCCGGCCCGGCCGCCCGGCCGGCCGCCGCCCATGCTCATCTCGTCGTCCGGCCCGGCGGTCGCGTCCCCGCTGAAGGTGAGGTTGTAGTCCCAGCCGAGGACCGAGAACTTCTTGGTGTTCAGGTCGTACCCGAGGAGGTAGTTCTTTCCCGGGCCGGCCATGTCGTCGAAGTTCATCAGCAGGTTCTGCGTCGCGACGTAATGGGCGAACGAGTCGACGTCGACGTACTTGTCGAGGTCGGCGGCGAACTCCTTGTCCGAGGAGTTCTCCACCCACTTGGTCAGCTTCATCACGGGTTCGAGGTCCTGGCTGCCGACCTTGTTGAGCTGGCGGAAGGACGTCTCGTACTTCGAGGGATCGTCCCCCTGGTAGGCGAAGGTGCCGCCCGCCCTGGCCTTGTACACCACGGACTCGCCCTCGACCGCCTCGGCGTAGTCGGTGTCGGGGTTCTCGACCATCAGGCGCACGGCCGTCGGCCGGTTGTTGACCTTCAGGGTCGAGAAGCCGTACCGCTCGGCCGGCTCCCCGGTCCCGTCGATCAGCGAGAGCGCCAGCGCCTCGTTGACGGGCACCTGGGCGTTGGCGCCCGGACGCAGGGAGATCTCCCGCTCGCCCTGATAGGCACGGCCCTCGACGTACTCGTCGATCTTGATGAGCCAGGGGAGCTCTTCGGGCTTGTCCGCGGAGAGGTTGTACTGCGTCATCCCGCCGCCGGCCCGGCCGCCGCCCGTCTGTCCCGCGCCCTCGGCCTGCCCCGCACCGGCCGTTCCGCCGCCTGCCGCCTGCCCTTCGGAGCCGGCCGTCTGTCCCGCGCCCTGCCGGCCGGGGGCGCCGCTGCCCTCCGGCGCGGGGGCGCTGCCGCCCTGCTCGCCGCCCTGGCCGCCGGGGAATCCGCCCTCGGTCGTGCCGCCGGGGAATCCGCCCTCGGGCATTCCGCCCTCCGGCATACCGCTGGGGAATCCGCCTTCGGGCATCCCGCCGCCCCCCGCACCGCCCCGGCCGCCGCCGGGCATCCCTCCGGTGCCCTGAAGGGACCTCAGGGTGGAGTTCCCCTTGAGCCGGATTCCGACGTCCCTCAGGTAGACCCCGTCGATGGTGAGGTCCGCCGGGATCGAGTCCTTGGTCCCGTCCTTCTTGAACTCCTTCATCATCTTGTCGAAGTCTGTCTGGTTGTACTCCAGTTGGATGGAGTGCCGCACCGCCGTGTCGTACAGCCCGACCGTTCCCCCGACGTTCTCGGTGATCGTGTCGGCCTCGACCCGGGACGCGGAGGTCACGTACGGGGAGATGCGCGCGTCGCCGAACGCGTACAGCATCACCGCGAGCCCCGCGCACAGAGCCCCCGCCGGCTTCCAGTGGTGCCGCAGCCGTACGGGCACGCGGTCGCGGAGCCGTCGCGTCCGGGGCATGCCGTCGCCGGGGCTCACAGGTCGGTCGTGTCGTAACCGGTCAGCACCGTCACCCGCTGGCCGGACGTACGCTCCTGCAACGCGGTGACCAGGTCACCGGGCTCGGTGCCCTTCTTCATGCGGACCGTGTAGAACACCTCGTTCAGCGCCCCGCCCCGGATCGTCTCGGTGCTCACCAGCTCGAACTCGGTCGTGTACTTGATCAGGACGTCACGTATGCCCGGGGTGTAGTCCTCGCCAGCCGGGACCTGGACCTTGACGACCTGGCGCTGGACGTTCAGGGCGAACCAGTCGAACTTGTGCATGATGACGACCACGACGCAGATGACGACCGCGCCGACCGCGGCCAGCGTGTAGAAGCGGGCGCCGCAGGCCATGCCGATCGCCATGGCCAGGAAGATGAAGCCGACGTCCCGGGTCTCCTTGACCGCGTTACGGAACCGGACCACGGACAACGCGCCGACCAGCGAGAACGCCCGCGCGAGGTTGGACCCGACGACGAGCATGATCAGCGCCACGATCATGCCGACGATGACGAGGGTCTGGACGTAGGACTGGCTGTAGGAGACGTTCCGGTGGGTGTACCGGTAGACGTAACCGATCACCGTGCTCAGGACGAACGACAGCACCATCGCCGCGACGACGTCGGTGACGCTGAACGTCCCGCTGAGTTCCTGCAGATCGAAATTCACTGTGCTCCTGCTTTCACCGGCGACTCGTGCGCCGGCAGCTGCGTGTCGAGGGGGTTGGCGGGCCGGGAGAAGTCCGCCTCGTCGAGATGGAAGACGGACCGGGGCGCCAGTCCGAACGCCTCGATCGACTGGACGTACTTGGAGACCCGCACGAGGCTGAGGTTGCGACGCGCGGCCAGGTCGGTGATCCAGTGCGGGGTGCGCTCGTTGACCTTGATCTCCATCACCGACATGTGCGGCGGGATGGTGAACCGGTTCTCCGGATTCGGCTGACCGAGGTGGAAGTCCCGGTCGCGGCCACGGACGCGCCGGTCGAAGGTCACGCGCAGGCCCGTGTCCGAGCCGCGCCCGACCAGCGCCTCGCGCTGGTAGCCGGTGATCGCGGTCGGCCGCAGGTTCAGCCGTACGACCAGGTCGAGCACCTCGTGGATGAAGGCGCGTTCCTTCGCCGTGTGCTCCACCAGCTCGCGCCCGTCGCAGAGCTGACGGGCCGTGCCGTACGGGAGGGTGATGCGGCGCTTCTGCGTGACCCGGTTGACGCGCTGCTTGATCTCGACGCACACCGGCGACGCGTCGGAGACACCGTCAGGATCGCCGTAGTGCCGGATGCGCAGCTTGCGGCGGAACTTGAGACCCTCGATCTTCTCCCAGTAGAACCGGAGCTCCGGTGAGTCGTAGTAGAGGCTCCACACGCCGTAGCCGCCGGCCGGACTGTTCAGGTCACGGTCCATCCGCTCCGCGAGTTCGTCGCGGATCTCCGCGGCCAGGTCCACCGGGACCAGGTACTTGAGCTCGTATCTGTTGAACGCGTGCAGTCTGCTCGCGACATGCAGTGGTGGGGGGTCCTCCTCGTCCTCGGGATGGCCCTGGGCGGGCTCCCGGGACGGAGCCATGTCGGTGTGCGACACCGCGCGCCTCCTTCGTCGTCCGTGCCGGACCGGCCGGCGCGGATCACGCAACCAACGGCGGATGAGGAAGCGATGAGAATCGCGGGTGTATTGCAGGAGGATTCAAGATGGCCGGAAGGTGAACACGGCCGGGTCTCGTCGGTGCGGACAGCACTGTCCCCGGGCGGCAGACGCCGGCCCGGGGACAGTGGGGTGGAGCGTGATCAGGCGAGCGAGGCGCTCAGCGTGATCGTCGTGCCCGTCAGCGCCTGGCTGACGGGGCAGTTCGCCTTCGCGTCCTCGGCCGCCTTGACGAAGCCCGCCTCGTCGAGACCCGGCACCTCGCCCTGGACGGTGAGGTGGATCCCGGTGATGCCTGTGCCGGGCTGGAAGGTGACCTCGGCCTGGGTGTTCAGCCGGGTCGGCGGGGTGCCGGCCGTGGCGAGACCGTTGGAGAGCGCCATCGAGAAGCAGCTGGAGTGGGCCGCGGCGATCAGCTCCTCCGGGCTGGTCTTGCCGTTCGCCTTCTCCGCGCGGGACGGCCAGGAGACCGGGTACTCCCCGATTCCGGAGGAGTCGAGGGTGACGACACCCTTGCCCTCGATCAGGTTGCCTTCCCAGACCGTGTGCGCCTGACGCGTGGTAGCCATGCTGGTTCCCTTCAAACGGAATGCGCGGTTGTACGGGGGTGGTGAGGCACTCCGTCGTGTCTCACCGTTGTCACGTCCCCGAACCTACTGCGCCACCAGCCCCTTCGCGTCACGCGCCAGCGCCGTCAGTCGGGAGATTGCCCGGAAGTACTTCTTCCGGTACCCGCCGTTCAGCATTTCCTCGCTGAACAGCCGGTCGAACGGCATCCCGGAGGCGAGTACCGGAACCTCCCGGTCGTACAGCCGGTCCGCGAGCACCACGAGCCGCAGCGCGGTCGACTGGTCGGGCACCGGCCGCACCTCGGTGAGGCACACCGCCCGGATGCCGTCCGTCAGCGCGCCGTACCGGCTCGGATGGACGCGGGCCAGATGGTCGAGCAGCGCCGGGAAGTCGTCGAGGCTGGCACCCTCGGTCGCGTACGCGGCCCTGGTGACCTGCTCCTCGGAGTACGGCGGCGGGGCGTCGGGCAGTCCGCGGTGGCGGTAGTCCTCGCCGTCGATGCGCAGCGGGCGGAAGTGCGAGGACAGTCCCTGGATCTCCCGCAGGAAGTCGGCCGAGGCGAACCGGCCCTCGCCGAGCTTGCCCGGCAGCGTGTTGGAGGTCGCGGCGAGCGCGACGCCCGCCTCGACCAGCCGGCTCAGCAGCGAGGAGACCAGCACGGTGTCGCCCGGGTCGTCGAGCTCGAACTCGTCGATGCACAGCAGCCGGTGCCCGCTCAGCGTCTGCACGGTCTGCTGGAAGCCCAGCGCGCCCACCAGGTTCGTCAGCTCCACGAAGGTGCCGAACGCCTTCAGCGAGGGCGCGGCGGGCGTGGCGTGCCAGAGGGAGGCGAGGAGGTGGGTCTTGCCGACGCCGTAGCCGCCGTCGAGGTAGACCCCGCGCGGGCCGCTCGGCGCCGCGGCCTTCCTGCCGCCGAACCACTTGCGCTTTCCGGAACCCGTCGCGTGCGCCCCGCCGAGCCCGGTCGCGAAGTCGGCGAGGACCTTGACGGCCTCGATCTGGCTCGGCTGGTCGGGGTCGGGGACGTACGTGTCGAAACGCACCGAGTCGAAGCGCGGCGGCGGCACCATCTCGGCGACCAGCCGGTCGGCGGGGACGTGCGGCTCAAGGGCGCACAGGGACAGCGGGGCCGTTTCGGCTATGGGGCTGGACCCCGGCACGGCGGTGGAGGAGGACACAACTCCCCAGCTTAGAGCGTGTCAGACTGCGGAACATGCGACGCCTGTTCCCTGTGACCGACCTGACAGCCGCCGACGATGTGGGCGAGTGGAGTCTGGACTCCCTCGCCGACGCCTACGCCTACCCCGAGAGCGACGGACCCTGGCTGCGCGCCAACATGGTGTCGACCCTCGACGGCGCCGCCCAGCACGAGGGCCGCTCGCAGCCGATCTCCTGCGAGAGCGACATGCGGATCTTCGGCACTCTGCGGGGTCTGGCGGACGTGGTGATCGCGGGCGCGGAGACCGTACGGCTGGAGGGTTACCGCCCCGCCCGGGCTCGGGAGGCCTTCGCGGCGCGGCGGGCGGCGGCCGGCCAGGGGCCCGCGCCGGCCGTCGCCGTGGTGAGCGGCAGCCTCGACCTGGACTTCTCGCTGCCGCTCTTCGTCTCGCCGCTGGTCCCGACGCTCGTGCTCACCGGTGCGGGAGCGCCGCCCGACCGGATCGAGACGGCCCGGAAGGCGGGCGCCGACGTGGTGATCGCGGGGGAGGGCTCCCGGGTGGATCCCGCCCGCGCCGTGCGGGAACTGGCCGACCGCGGGCACCGGCGACTGCTGACGGAGGGCGGGCCCCGGCTGCTCGGCCAGTTCGTGGCCGCGGGCGTGCTGGACGAGATGTGCCTGACCCTGGCGCCCATGCTCACGGCCGGCGACGCGCAGCGGATCGCGGGTGGCCCTTCGGTGGCTGTGCCGGAACGATTCGCCCTGGCATCACTGCTGGAAGAGGCCGGGTTCCTCTTCTCTCGGTACCGTCGGATCTGACAATCGGCGGAATATTCCGTTCCGGTTAGCGTTCGGTGGGCAGAATGGATCTCGCAGACCCCGTGCGAGCACGGGGAAGGATGGTTTCAGCAGTGATCGACGACGGTCACTGAAGCAGAAGGGCCCTGTGGTGTTCACCAGCGTTTTGATGATCGAGAAGCCCCTCACTTCCGAGGACGTCGAGTTCGTCACCACCCTGCACGGGGAGGAGCAGATCTCCTTCGTCGTACTCATGCAGCCGCGTGGTGACCAGGCGGATGTGCTGTTGCGGGCCATCGACGACCTGGCGATGGGCGAACTGAAGGAAGCGGCCCGCGAGAGCGAGGAGCCGGAGGGCAAGAACGCCAGACAGTCCGCCGAACTCGCACTGGAGGTGTCCCTGGAGGCCCTGCGCCAGGCGGGCTGCGAAGCCGTCGGACAGGTGATCGAGGACCACCCCCTGGACAAGCTCACGTCCGTCGTCGACGAGGCGGAGGCCGACGAGGTCATCGTCCTGACCGCCCCGCACTACGTGGAGGAGTTCTTCCACCGCGACTGGGCGTCCCGAGCCCGCCACAAGGTCGGCGTACCGGTGCTCAAGCTCTTCGCGCACAGCGAATAGGCTGGGAGGCCATACCCGTACGCACCCTGGGAGACACACGCATGGCACCCGGTATTCCTGCCGCCATGGAACGGCCGCACTTCATCGGCATCGGCGGCGCCGGAATGTCGGGCATCGCGAAGGTCCTCACCCAGCGGGGTGCGAACGTCGCGGGCAGTGACTCCAAGGAGTCCGCCACGGCAGAGGCGCTGCGCGCGCTGGGGGCGACCGTCCACATCGGGCACGCCGCCGGCCACCTGGCCGACGACGCCACGTGCGTGGTCGTCTCCAGCGCCATCCGCGACGACAACCCGGAGCTGGTGCGCGCCGGGGAGCTCTCGATCCCCGTCGTGCACCGCTCCGACGCCCTCGCCTCGCTGATGCAGGGGCTGCGGTCCATCGCCGTCGCGGGCACCCACGGCAAGACGACCACCACGTCGATGCTGGCCGTCGCCCTCACCGAGCTGGGTCTCGACCCCTCGTACGCGATCGGCGGCGACCTGGCCGGACCCGGCACCAACGCCACCCACGGCGAGGGCGCGATCTTCGTCGCCGAGGCCGACGAGAGCGACCGGAGCTTCCAGAAGTACGACCCCGAGGTCGCGATCGTCCTCAACGTCGAGCTGGACCACCACGCGAACTACGCCTCGATGGACGAGATCTACGACTCCTTCGAGACCTTCGCCGGCAAGATCGTCCCCGACGGCACCCTGGTGATCTCCGCCGACCAGTCCGGCGCCGTCGAGCTGACCGGCCGGGTGCGTGACCTGTCCGCGCTCAAGGTCGTCACCTACGGGGAGTCCGAGACCGCGGACGTACGCGTCCACAAGATCACCCCCCGCGGTCTGACCAGCGAGGTCACGGTCGTCCTGAACGGGAAGTACCTCACCTTCACCGTCTCCGTCCCCGGCCGCCACTACGCGCTGAACGCGGTGGCCGCCCTCGCCGCGGGCGTCGCCCTCGGTATCCCCGCCCACAACCTGGCCTCGGCCCTCGGCAAGTACACCGGCGTCAAGCGCCGCCTCCAGCTCAAGGGCGAGGCGGCCGGTGTCCAGGTCATCGACAGCTACGCCCACCACCCCACCGAGATGACGGCCGACCTCGAAGCGATGCGCGGCGCCGCCACCGACGCCCGGATCCTGGTCGTCTTCCAGCCCCACCTCTTCTCCCGCACCCAGGAGCTGGGCACCGAGATGGGCCAGGCCCTCGCGCTGGCCGACGCCTCCGTGGTCCTCGACATCTACCCGGCCCGCGAGGACCCGATCCCCGGCATCACCAGCACCCTGATCATCGACGCCGCGCAGGCCGCCGGCGCCGACGTCACCGCCGTGCACGACAAGGCGACGGTCCCCGGGGTCATCGCGGGAATGGCGAAGCCCGGCGACCTCGTTCTCACCATGGGGGCGGGCGATGTCACGGACCTCGGCCCGCAGATCCTGGACCACCTGTCGAGCTGAGGGAGCCACCGTGCCGTACGACATCGAGAAGCCGGACGAGCAGTGGCGGGAGGAACTCACCCCCGCCGAGTACGCCGTCCTGCGCAAGGCGGGCACCGAACCGGCCTTCGCCGGCGAGTACACCGACACCAAGACCACGGGCGTCTACTCCTGCCGCGCCTGTGACGCGGAGCTGTTCCGCTCCGACACCAAGTTCGAGTCGCACTGCGGCTGGCCGTCCTTCTTCGACCCGAAGGACACGGACGCGGTCGAACTGATCAAGGACCGCAGCCACGGCATGGTCCGCACCGAGGTCCGCTGCGCCCGCTGCGGCTCGCACCTGGGCCATGTCTTCGAGGGCGAGGGCTACCCGACCCCGACGGACCAGCGGTACTGCATCAACTCGATCTCACTGCGGCTGACGCCCGACGCCTGAGAACCGGCCCGAGGAGGACTGACGCGACGCGTCAGTCCTCCTCCGGCGTCTCGGGCTTCAGCAGCGGGTGCACCACACCGGGGAAGACCCGGGCCCGCACGACCTCCTCGGCCGAACCGCCCTGGATCACGGTCTCCGCGACACCCCAGGGCCGGCCGGGCAGCTGGACGATCAGCGTGTACGAGGCGGAGCAGCCGGTGCACTCGTAGCGGTCGACCCACGTCTCCACGTCCGTGGCACTGCCGGGGTACCGCGCCACGTGCCGATGCCGGGCGTGGCACCGCTCGCACGTCTCGCCGGGCTCGCACGTGCCGCCGCAGGGGCAGGGCACGTCGAAGGATTCGGCCGGGCGCCAGCGCTGCGTGAGGACGGCGTCACGCGTGGCGCCCATGTCCTTCATCGCCTTGAGGTTGCGGGCGGCCACGTTGTACGACTCACCGGTCGCCGCCATCCGGTCGCGGATCACGTCCTTGCGCCCACGGTTCGTCGTCATCTGTTCCTCCTGGGGGTGACGGCAGGCCCCAGGCCCACGAGATCGTTGTGCCCCAAAGGTACCCGGCGGACGGTGCCCCCGACGACTCGCGCCGTCACCCCCGGCGCACCCGCCCCGCGATCCGCCGCCCGATCCGCCCCAGGGTGCCCCGGCCCCGGCGGTTCCAGTCGTGGAAGGCCTCCGCCCGGCCGCTGCTCCCCGAGCGCCCCACGGCCTCCTCCACCGCCGCGACCCCGTCGGCGGAGAGCGTGCGCACGGCGGGGCGCAGCACCTCCTCCAGCAGGGCGTCCGCGGCCCGGCTCCACTCCGCTCCGGCGTGCGGATGAGCGGTCCAGACGGCGAAGCAGTCCGCGGCGTACGCCGGTTCCGCCTTCAGGCGGGAACGGACACCGGCCTCGCGCGCGGCCCGGTCGTACGCGGCGACGAGGTCCGGATCGCCGCTGTGCACCAGGGCGTACAGCTCGGCCTCCGGCCGGTCCGGCGCGAGCAGCCGCGTGGCAAGCGCCCCGTACGCATGGCCGAGCACCTCCGGTTCCACCGGCTCGGCGCCCCTGCGCAGCGCGCGGGCCCGCTCCGCCCACTCCGGTGCCGCCGCGTCCGACCGGATCTCGCGGGCGAACTCCAGGAGCAGCAGGGCCCCCCGTTCCCGGCCCGTGATCTCCTGCGGGAAGCCGCGCAGCAGGTCATGGGCGAGCTCCGGCGCCTCCTCGTCGGCGGCGGGCGCACCGAGCGCCGCGGCCACCAGGTGCGACCAGGTGCCGGCCGTCCGGTGGGCGTCCGACGTGGCGGCCTCCAGCAGCAGCCGGCCCTCGCCCGCCGTCATCGCGCCCTTGCCCGCGCTCTCCTCCCACACCAGCCCCACGGCCGTCCGCAGCACCAGCGGCTCCGCGAACGGCGACATCCCGGCGGCGCGGAGCACCCGGTGCACCGCGCCCACCCGGTCCGCTCCGCAGCCGGCCTTGGCCTCCGGCGCCTCGGCGCACATCCGCAGATGCGGCAGCAACTGGGTGCCGGTGAAGGGCAGCGGAACCCGGCCCAGCAGCCGCTCGACCCCCGACGGGTCCTGCGGCGCGATCCGGTCCAGCGCACCGAGCAGAGCCGTACGGACGTCGAACTGCTCATCCATCAGCTCCAGCAGCGCGGGCGCCCAGCCCGGCTCGCCGTCCCCGGGCTCCAGCAGGGCGGGCGCGAGCCGGCGGACGACCGCGGGCAGCAGCTCCGCGCAGTCCACACCGAGCAGCCGGGCCACCCGCAACAGCTGCACCGTCCTGGCCACGTCGAGACCGACGCCCGCGCCGCTCAGCTCGGTCAGGATCTCCGGGCCCAGCACCGAGGCGACGGCCGCGCCCTCGGGACCGCTGAAGGCGGTACGGCCGGGCAGCTCCACGGAGCCGTTGCCGCCGCGGACCGCCTCCGTGACCAGCATCGCGGCCAGCGGGGCCGTGGTCGTCGCGGGGGAGCGGCCGTCGAGTGCGGCGAAGAGCCGTCCCGCGGCGTCGAACTCTGGGCCGGTGCGGTCGTCGACCCCCGGCGCGGTCAGTGCGTCGACCAGCTGCCGGGTCCGCTTCGCGTCCAGCGCGTAGGGCCGCTCGGCGGCCCAGCCGGCCGCGGCGGCGCGCCCGCCCGTCCCCAGGGCGATGCCCGCGCACAGGGCCGTCACGGCCACCGGTCCTGCCGCGAACGGCTCCCCGGGCAGCTCCGCGGCCTCCCGGAACAGCTCCGGCGCGCGGCTCCGCCAGATCCGGGCGGCCGTCTCGGCCCAGGCGTCGGCCACGGTCCCTTCCGGGCGCGGACCGGTGCAGGTGTGCACGTGGACACCGGAGCCCGTCAGCTCGTGCGCGTCCTGCGGCAGCACTCCGACGATCTGCTGCGGGGCGCGCTGCGGGTGACGGGTGTAGGTGGTGAACGTCAGCCGTTCGGCGAGTTCGTCGGGCAGCGCGACGCAGGCCAGCGCGACCCACCGGGCCACGTCCGCGCTCTGCCGCTCGACGAGCACGACCCGGCCGGCGTCGTCCTGTCCGTACAGCCGGCGCAGGTCGGCCAGCACACCGGCGAGCCAGGGGCCCCGGGAGACGGCGAAGTCGTTGAGCCCCTCGCGGTCCCGGGCGTGACCGGTGGCGGGCAGGGCGGCGAGGGGGCCGGGCAGCGTACGGTCCGGTGTCGTGGCGGCCCAGCGGGCGGACCGGCAGGCGGTGATCGGGAGGGCGCCGCCCGGCAGCCGGGTGCCGGCGGGGAGATGGACGGCGTGCGCGTGGAAGCCCACGGCGGAGGTCGGTGCGGGCTGCACCGCCACGGTCCGGGCCAGCAGATGACTGCCGTCGGAGAGCACACTGAAGCTGAACGCCTCGGGCAGGGCACGCAGTGCGGCGTCCGAGAGCCGGGGCGCGGTGCCGGCGGGTGTCTCGTAGGCCAGGAGCGGGCCGGCCTCGGTGAGTACGGACGCGGGTATCGAGGCGTCAACTGCCGTGAACCGGGCCGGTATCGGTTCGTCCTCGCCGGTGCCGGGGCCGTTCCCGCCGGTTGCGGAGGTGTAGTGCAACTGCGCGAGGCTCATGCGTCGGCTCTCTTCGTCCCTGCCGTGAAGGTCCCCCTGCCACCCGCACCCGCCGTCCCGTGGTGGCAGCGCCGTCCCGGCAGAGCGACGACCCCGGCGGGGAGTGGTCCGCAGTCGCTGGGGCGACGCTATCAAGGACTGGGGTCCCCGAGACCGGACAAGGGCGGCCGCCACTGAAGATTGCGGTCCGGTACGGCTCGTGACGGTACGTCGATCACCACGTGCAGCCGGCAGTCCTCCTTGTTGTTCACGAACCAGCCCTCGACCCGTTCGCGGCTCGGCTGGATCACCACCCAGCTCACCTCGCCGGGCTGGATCCGCTCCACGACCTTCCGCCGGTCGCTGCTGAACCACTGCCAGGGACGCTGCCGGCCCTTCTCGTGTGCGAGGGCGAACTGGGCCGCCATCGGGCGCCCCTTGATCCGCTTCCGGTGGCACGCTGGGCGTGCTGGTCCGCAGGGGCGCCATCCAGCCAGTGTTTGACGCCTACCTGACAATCTATCAGGTCCTGTGGGACGGTCCATGGCACCCGGATTCGCGTCCTCCCCTCACCACGGACGCGAACGGGGCTGTACGGACACCCCCACAAGTGCGTGGCAAGAAGGAGTGACATGAAGCTCACACCGCAACTCTTGTGCGTCACCGCCCTCGCCGTAGCGGTCACCGCCGGCGCGTCCACGGCGGCGGCCGCGACGGGCCCCGTGGCCTCGCAGCGGGTCGACGGAGTCATCACGGCGGCGGGCAGCACCTGCACCTGGACCGACGCGACCACCAGCGCGAACCCGCCCTCCACCCTCACCATCGACCGCGCCACCATTAACAGCAGCCTGAGCTGCACCGGTGGCGCGAGTGCCACCCTCAACAACAGTCCGGCGCTCACCTTCGACGACGCGGCGGGCACAGCGACGTCCGACCTCATCGACATCACGGTGAAGCAGTCCATCGTCACCTGCAGCTACCGGGCGACAGGCGTCGGGTGGACCCGCGACGGATCCACCCGCACCTACCTGAACCAGGCGTTCACCGCCTCGAAGAGCTCCGGAAGCTTCCTCTGTCCGGGCTCGATCACCGCCGAACCCGGCTCCGCCTCCCTCAGCTTCCGCTGATCCACGCGCACAGCGCCGGCCCTCGCGCCGCCGCCGGTGACACCCGGCGGCGGCGCTCGCCGTGATACCGGGCCATCGTCCGCTACCTCAGCCGCGCCTATAGCTACGGAAGTTGACCCAGAGGTTCCATGAGACGTCGAGCGTGTGCAGGAACGAGCCGTCGGGGCGCGGCAGTACGACCACTCCCTCGGCCTCCGAGACGAGATCCAGGTCCTGCTCGAACTCGCGGGTGACCTGGCCGCTGACCGGGTCGACACGGTTGACGGACTTCTCCCCGTCGTTCGATGTCAGGTAGAGCTGCCCCTCGTGCAGGTCGCCGCCCTGGACGGCGTCGAGCGTGGTGCTGAGCGGCACGGTGCGCACCAGGCCGAAGTCGGAGAGGCGCAGCACCCGCAGGGTGTTCACGTCGTCGAAGTCGGTGGTGTAGGCGAGGCCCTTCGCCGGGTCGAGAGCGATCCAGGAGGCGTGCGTCTGCCCCGAGGCGTTGACGGGCAGCGCGTGGCAGACGCCCGTGTGGTCGAGGGTGGCCGCGCTGTACTCGCACACCCAGGGGTGCGCGTAGTCCTTGTCCTCGATGGGCGCGTAGAGCTTTCCGGCGTGCTGGGCGATGTCGCCGATGTGGTCACCACCCTGGTCGGCGATGGCGTCGGGGATCGCGCTGTTGTCGGTGTCGTACGTCTTCGAGTAGTCCATGCTCACCCTGGACAGGCCTGACTTCCAGGAGAAGAACCAGTCGGTTCCGTCGGTCGCGGCGCCCTGGGAGCGCTGGAGTGCGTAGACGGTGTTGAACTTCTCGCTGTCGGCCTGCGTCCAGGCGGTCGCGGCTCCCGCCGGAGACGCGGCAAGGACGAGGGTGGCGGAGACCGCGAGGGCGGTGGCGGCGGTCAGCAGGCGGGGTGATCTGCGCACGGGGCTTCTCCTGTGGGGTGGGAGGAGGTTCCTACGAGCCGTGTGACGGGCCGTGTGTGGTGCCGGGAGCAACCAGGAACCTATCGGCACGTCAGATGGATGTACACATCACGTGTGAAGCTGCGGGCGGGGGCCAGCCCTTCTGCCCGAGCTGAGGGGCCAGACGAAATGCCCGCCCCGGAGGGGCGCGGACCGGAATATACGAGCCGACCCCCGCGATGTAACGACTGCCAGTAGAACGATCACCGCAGGGCGCGTCGCAGCCCATCGCACGGAGGGGACGGGAGCCGATGAGCCTTCGTCAGTTCGAGTACGCCCTGGCTGTCGCCGAGGAGGGCTCGGTGACAGCGGCCGCGGAGCGGCTGCGCGTGGCCCAGCCGTCGGTGTCGCAGCAGATCCGCGGCCTGGAGCGGGAGCTCGGCGTGGAGCTGTTCGACCGCACCCCGACCGGGCTCGTGGCCACCGCGGTCGGCCGCGCGTTCCTGCGGGAGGCGGAGGTCGCGGTGAGCGCGGCGCGGAAGGCGAGGGCGACGGCGCGGGCCGGTGCCGATGAGCTGGTGGGTGAGCTGGTGGTCGCGGCGCAGATGGGCTTCGGGACGCGGCAGTTGCCGGGCGCGCTGGACGCGCTGCGCCGCCGCTTCCCGCGCCTGGAGGTGACCGTCTTCGAGGAGCCGAGCTCCGCGGAGCTGGAGCGGTTGTGCCGCCGGGGCGTGCTGGACCTGGCCCTGATGGCGGCGTGCGAGCGGAGCCCCGCCGACGCCCACCACCTCGGCGACGAGGAGTTCGTCGTGGTGCTCGGACCCGGCGACCGGCGGCTTGCCGCGGACCGGGTCGACCTGCGTGAACTGGACGGGGAGGCGTGGGTGAGGTTCGACCGCGACAGCGCGATCGACGGCGTACTGCTGGGTGTGTTGCGGGACAACGACCTGACCCCGGCCACGGCCGCCCGCGTGACGCAGATCGCGACGGCCGTGCGCTGGGCCGCCCATGGGCTGGGGGTGACGCTCGTCCCGGCCTCCGCGGTGCCCCACGGCTACGAGCACCTTGTCCGCCCGGTGTTCCCGGCCGTCTCGCAGCCCGTCATCGCCGTGCTCCGACAGGACGCGGGCCCGGGGGAGTCGGCCCTGCTCGACCTTCTGCGCCGGGAGGCCCGGACCGAGTCGTCTCAGACCCAGCCCCGCTCCCGTGCCTCCACTCCGGCCTGAAACCGCGTCACCGCATTCAGCTTCCGCATCAACGCCGCGACCCGACGCGTCGCCGTACGCACGCTGACTCCCAACTGCCGCGCGATCGCTTGGTCCTTGAACCCGGCATGCAGCAACCGCACCAGCATCAACTCCTCCTCGCTGGGGCCCTCCACCATGCCGAGCCCTTGGGAAAGCAGGGGCTCGGCCCGCTCCCAGTAGGCCTCGAACAACTCGATCAGACCGTCCAGCAGGCCCGACGGATGCACCAGCACGATCGAGTCCTTGCTCCCTCCCGCCAACGGCACCACCGCGACCCGCCGGTCCACGATCCGCGCCTTGAACGGAAGGTGCGGCAACAGGCGTGACTGCTCCCCGAGCGCCGCCAGGTTCAGAATCGACTCCAGCCGCCCGGGCGGCTCGATCGACTCCAGGCAGTACACGCCTCGGATGTCCACGCCACGCTCCAGCCACTCCCTCGTCGTCGACGTCTCCTGCTCGTTGTGGTGCGGCTCTCCCACCGGCTCCAGATACGGCGGTTTGTCCAGCGTCCACAGGTGCGTCGTGACGGACCGGCTCAACTCCTCGACTCTTCGAGCCATCACCTCCTGACCCGTCAGCACTTCCACCAGGGCACCCGGATCCGACCGCAACTGCCCGGCCCGGTGCAGGCGATGCAGATCGGCGAGCTCCGTCTCCACCCCGGCGAACACCGTCTCCGTCTCCGACCGGCGGCGGTGCAGCAACGCCGACAAGGCCGAGTGCGGACTCAACGCCTCCCACTGGCCCCGCCCCATTCGCCGCACCAGCCCCAGAGCGGCGAGGCGCTTCAACGCCTGCCCGGTACGCGCCGCTCCGGCCCCCACGCTCTCCGCGAGATCACGCACCGCGACCTGTGGCGCCGTCAGCACCGCCCGGTACACGACCTCGTCGAACGTGCTCACACCCACTGCTTCCAGCAAAATCAGCCTCCCCTGCCCCACATGTCGGGCCGCCCGGACAGATACGGGCAGTGCAGGTCACCGGCCGATCGTCCCCCCGCAGGTGGCGCGTTTGGTCACCGCGCCAAACACGCCATCAGATTATCTGGACACCAAGTGATCGCACAGCGTTCACTTCTCTCGAATCGCCTATCGATCACCCCACATGAACGGCGGTTCGTCACCCCAAGTCGCCGACTCACACCCTGGGCGAGTACCCCCGCTCGCCTCTCCGGCATGCCCGAACACCCGTGAGGAAATCCGTGACACCTCAGCCACGAAGAGCGTCCCGCATCCGGCGCGGCACCATCGGTGCCCTGCTCACCACCACCCTCGCCGCCCTCAGCCTTCCCCTCGCCACCCCCGCCTCCGCGACGGGCCCCGCCAGTCCTCCGGCTGCCGGCACCTACCTGATCACCCTCGCCGACCAGCCGCTCGTCACGTACGACGGCAGCGTCGACGACCTCCCCGCCACGCGGCCCACCGCGGGCAAGAAGCTCGACGTCACCAGCGCGAACGCCAAGCGCTACCGCTCCCACCTGACGGACGAGCAGACGCATGTCGCCAAGAAGGTCGGCGCCACCGTCAGCCAGCACTACGCCGTCACCACCAACACCTTCAGCGCCCAGCTCAACGCCGCCCAGCTCGTCCAGCTGGCCCGCACCAAGGGCGTCACCAACATCGCTCCGGACCGGCTCCACAAGGCCACCGACGACAGGAACTCCACCGACTTCCTCGGCCTCTCCGGCCGCAAGGGGCTGTGGGCAGCCCTCGGCGGCACCGCCAAGGCGGGCAAGGGCATCGTCATCGGCGACATCGACACCGGTATCTGGCCCGAGAGCGCCTCCTTCGAGGCCCCCGCGCTCACGGCCAAGAAGCCCGCGGGCAAGCCCGGCAAGCCCGGCAAGAACGACCCCTACCGGCCCTACCTCGACGGAACCACCACCGTCATGCACAAGGCCGACGGCACCACCTTCACCGGCACCTGCCAGACCGGCGAGAGCTTCACCGCCGCCGCTTGCAACGAGAAGATCATCAGCGCCCGCTACTTCGGCGAGGGCTGGCTCCGGAGAGTCCCCGAATCCAACCGCGGCGGCTACATATCCCCCCGCGACAGCGAAGGCCACGGCACCCACACCGCATCGACCGCGGCCGGCAACGCCGGGGTCCGGGCCACCGTCGACGGCAATGACCTCGGCACCGTCTCCGGCGTCGCCCCGGCCGCCACCGTCGCCGTCTACAAGGCCCTCTGGCAGAGCAAGGACGGCACCCAGGACGGCGGACTGACAAGCGACCTCGTCGCCGCCATCGACCAGGCCGTCGCCGACGGTGTGGACGTCATCAACTACTCACTCGGCGCCGCGTCCGAGAGCGATTACGACGACCCCTCCCAGGTCGCGCTCCGCAACGCCGCCGCCGCCGGCGTCTTCGTCGCCACCGCCGGAGGCAACGCCGGCCCCGAAGCCGCCAGCCTCGACAACACGGCTCCCTGGACCACGACCGTCGCCGCCGGAACCATCGCCCCCTACACGGGCACCGTCACCCTCGGCAACGGGAAGAGCTATACGGGTATCAGCACCAGCGTGCACGACACCGTCGGCTCCGCGCCCCTCGTCCGTGCCGCCGCGGTCAAGAACGCCGACGCCGACACCGCCGACGCCGACCTGTGCACAGCGGGCACTCTCGACCCCGCGCTCACTGCCGGGAAGACGGTCGTCTGCGACCGGGGCGTCATTGCCCGCGTCGACAAGTCCGCCGAGGTCAAGAGGGCCGGCGGCATCGCCATGGTCCTGGTCAACCTGCGTAAGGAGAGCAGCGACGGAGACCTGCACTCCATTCCGACCGTCCACCTGAGCGGCTCCGACGCCACCGCCGTACGCGACTACGCCGCCACGGACGACGCCACCGCCACCCTCACCAGCGGCGGCAAGGGCGCCACCTACCCGCAGGTCGCCGGCTTCTCCTCCCGCGGACCCTCCCTCGTGGGCAAGGGCGACCTCCTCAAGCCCGACATCACCGCGCCCGGTGCCACCATCCTCGCCGCCGTCGCCCCGCCCGGTAACCACGGCCGCGACTTCGACTTCTACTCCGGCACCTCCATGGCGACCCCGCACATCGCCGGCCTCGCCGCCCTCTACCTCTCCGAGCACCCCACCTGGTCCCCGATGAGCATCAAGTCGGCCATGATGACCACCGCTTCCCCGACCAAGAGTGACGACGGCAAGAACAGCGGCGACGTATTCGCCCAGGGCGCCGGCGAGGTCGAGGCCCGGGCGATGCTCCGGCCGGGACTCGTCTACGACTCCAACGAAAAGGACTGGCTGGCCTACCTCGAAGGTGTCGGCATCGACACCCGGACCGGCACCGAGGCCATCGATCCCAGCGACCTCAACTACCCCTCCATCGCCATCGGTGAGCTCTTCGGCACCCAGACGGTCACCCGTACCGTCACCGCCACCTCGGCCGGCACCTACCGGGCCAAGGTCGACCTCCCCGGCATCAAGGCCACCGTCTCCCCGTCCGTCCTGCACTTCAGCCACGCCGGACAGAAGCGCACCTTCACCGTCAAGCTCGACGTGACCACCGCGCACTCGGGAGCCCTCGACACCGGTTCCCTCACCTGGACCTCGGGCCGCACCACCGTCCGCAGCCCGATCGCCGTCACCCCGCAGAGCGTCCACGCCCCTGACGAGGTCAAGGGCACCGGCACGAGCGGCGAGACCACCTACTCCGTCACCCCGGCCACCAGCACCCTCACGGCCACTGCCAACGGCCCGGTCTCCTCGCCCCTCACCAAGGGCACTCTGACCGGAACCACTACCGAGACCTACTACGAGGCGAACATCCCGGCCGGCACCAAGGCCTCCCAGATCACGATCCACTTCGACCCGGCGGCAGACACCATCGTCGGCGTCGTCTGGGGATGGATGGTCGACGGCGTCCCGCAGTACGGTGCCTTCGCTGATCCCGACAGCAACGGAACATCTACCATCAGCCTGCGGCAGCCGAACGCAGGGAAGATCTTCGTGGCCGTGGTCGCCGTCGGCAGTACCGACGACACCGTCACCCCGTACACCTACCAGGTGAACAACATCACCGAGGACAGCCCGGTCACCGGCAAGGTCACGGTCACGCCCGACCACGCCCGTGTCACCCCCGGCACCCCGACCGACCTGACCGCCACCTGGTCCGGCGTTCCGGCGGGAGCCCGGTCCACCGTCTGGATCGAATACCCGAACGGCGCGGGAACCTTCCTGACACTCAATTAACCCCCGCAGTACGCAGGTGGTGGCGGCGCCTGTCTCAGGCGCCGCCACCATTTTCTCTTCCGCGTTCCGGAATTCCGTACGCGTCAGCTCCTGGGGAATTCGCCGCCGTCCACGGTGAGAATATTCCCGGTCACCCAGCTCGCCCGGTCGGAAACAAGGAACAGCACTGCGTCGGCGATGTCGTCGGGTCGGCCGACACGTCCCAGCGGCACGCCGCTGTTGTCCGCGCCCGACCCCGGGAGCATGCGCGCCCACTCCTCGCGCGTCGCTTCGCCGCCGGGGGTCTCGGTCCTGCCGGGGCTGACGATGTTGACCCGGATACCGGACGGTGCCAGCTCCTGGGCCAGCCCACGGCTGTAGTTCTCCAACGCGGCCTTTGCCGCGGTGTAGTGCAGGAACGGCGGGGGAGCGAACGGAGTCGCGGCCGAGGACACGTGCACGATCGCCCCCGAACCCTGCTCCCGCATTCCCGGCGCCAGTAGGGCGTCCAGCCGCACAGAAGCCAGGTAGTTCAGGTCCAGCTGGTTCTGCCACTCCTCGTCCGGGATGTCCGCGGTCTGCCGGAACGGCCCCGCCCCGCCCGCGTTGTTGACCAGGATGTCCACCCCGCCGAGCGTCTTCTGCGCGGCTGCGGCGATGGCCTCCGCCCCGGCCCGTGTCCGCACGTCGGCCTCGACGAAGGTGACGCCCTCCTGTACCCCGTCCGGCGCCGACCGTGCGGTGGTGAGCACCTCGGCGCCCGCCTCGCGGAGCTGGCGCACAATCGCCGCGCCGATTCCACGGGAACCACCTGTGACGAGGGCCCGCTTTCCGGCGAGTTCCCGCGTTCCTGATCCGTTCTCCGTCGTGCTCATTGCCGCATTTCCTCTCGGTGAAGTCGTACGCTTCCGCGTTGTTCTGAAGGTACGACCGGGAGAGAACGAGAGGCAAAGACCAAATGTCAGCAGGCGCTATAGGAGATTCCTATAGCGCCTGGGACCGCGTGCTCAGCCCTGGACCGCGTACGCGACGAAGTGGGTCCAGGTGGTGGGGGAGAGGGCGAGATGGGGGCCCTCTTCGACCTTGGAGTCGCGGATGTGGACGGTGGTGGAGCAGGTGGCGACCTCTACGCAGTCGTCGCCGGATCCGCTGCTGTAGGTGGACTTGTGCCAGGACAGGGCGACCTCTACGCAGGAGTCGCCGGAGCCGCTGCTGTAGCTGCTCTTGAACCAGGTCAGTTCCGTCGTGCTCATAACGCTCCTCGCATCTGCCGCAGCAGGCTCACGGAGTCCTCCAATGAGAGAGCCTGCGATCGCATCCTGGCATACCGCATTTGGAGCGTGCTCACGACTCGTGACTCGGAGATGAACTGGCCGCTCTCCTGCCCTTCGCCATAGCCGAACCACCGGTTCTCAGGCGTCTCCAGGAGTTGCATCGGGCCACCGAGCCCCGCATGCCGCTCCCGCACCACCGGCATGATCTGAAGCTCGATGTTCCGGAGCGAGGCGAGATCCAGCAGATGCTCGATCAGCCCGGTGGTGACGGTCCGCCCGCCGGTCCTGCGCAGCAGTAGGTGTTCCTCCAGGATGAAGCTGTACGCGGTGTTGGGCCGCTGCCTCAGCAACTCCTGCCGTTCGAGCCGGGCTGCCAACTGCGCCTCGATCTGCTCGTCACCCAGGGGCGGCAACTGCTCGGCGAACAGCGTCCTCGCGTACGCCTCCGTCTGCAACAGCCCCGGGATCAAGCGGCATTCGTACGTGTACAGGGTGATCGCCTCTCGCTCCAGCTGCGCCCACTGCCGGAACCAGCTCGCCAGTCCCGGCCGCCGCGACAGATGCTTGGCCGCCGCGCGCACCACCCCCATGGCGTCCAGGACGTCCTCGGCCCGGTCCACGAACTGCGGCGGGGGGAACCTTCGCCCCTGCTCGATCGACGCGACCATCGTCACCGAGTACTGCACCAGCGGGGCGAACTCCTCCTGGGTGAGCCCGGCCCGTCTGCGCAGGACCTTGACCACCTCACCGAACGCCTTGAGGCTGTCCGAGCAGTCGGGTTCGTCGGTCATGTGCGGCCACCTTTCGTACGCAGTCCCCAGTCCGCAACCCGCCCATGGTTACGCATCGTTACGCGTACCGTCCACTCTCCGTACTCGTACGCTGACCCAGCGTACGAGTGGCGGAGCTGGTCCGGGCGGTCCGGTGGGGTGACGCTGGGGCGCATGGAAGCACCCGTCACCCCACACCGGCCGCGCACCGAGAAGCTGTTCGTGCAGCGGTTCAGCTCGACGCCCCGGGGCGCGCGCCTCGCCCGCAGGCTGGCCGTTCATCAACTGCATGTCTGGGGCGTCCCGTACCGCACGGACGTGTCGGACACCGCCGCGTTGCTGGTGGCCGAGCTGGCGGCCAACGCGGCGACCCACGGCCGCGTACCGGGAAGGGACTTCGAGCTGCTGCTGGCCCTGGCTTCCGGCGGTCCGGAGATCGTCGGCACGCTGCGTATCGAGGTCACCGACACCCGGGGCGAATGCCGGCCGCCGGGCCCCGGGGAGGTCGTGGCCCCGCCGCCCGGGTCGGACAGCGGTCACGGGCTGGTGCTGGTCGAGGCGTTGGCGGACCGGTGGGCGGTGCTGGAGCGCGTACCGCCGGGGTGGCCGGGGAAGACGGTCCGCGCGGAGCTGGACCTGCTGTACTGATCGGCTCCCGGTGGTGTCAGGCGTCGAGGACGGCGGCGACGGACTCGATCTCGACGAGCTGGTCGTGGTAGCCGAGCACGGTGACGCCCATCAGGGTGCTGGGAACGTCATGGTCGCCGAACGCGTCCCGGACCACCTTCCAGGCGGTCCCCAGGTCCTCCTGCCGGGTGGAGGCGACGAGCACGCGCGTACTGATGACGTCATCCAGGGACGCGCCCGCGTCCTTCAGCGCGGTCCGCATGTTCTCCACGGCTTTCGCCGCCTGGCCCGCGTAGTCCCCGACCGCTGCCGTCGAACCGTCCTCGTTCAACGGGCACGCGCCCGCCAGGAAGATCAGCCGTGCCTCGGCGGGGGCCGTGGCGGCATAGGCGTACTCGGCGACGTCGGACAGGGCGGCGGAGCGTATCAGCGTGACGGCACGGGGCATGGTCGGTCAGGTCCTCCGGTGTGAGGGGGCAGGGGGATCGGGCCCGGCGGGCCGGGGGTGTGGTCCCGGCCCGCGCACCCGGCTACTCGAAGCGGGACGGGTCGCCGGCTCCGCGTCGTACGATCTCCGCCTCGCCGCCGGAGAAGTCGATGACGGTGGTCAGCTCCGTACCGCAGTCACCGGAGTCGAGGACGGCGTCCACCTCGTGGTCGAGGCGTTCCTTGATCTCCCAGCCCTGGGTCATCGGCTCCTCCTCGTCGGGCAGCAGGAGGGTGCTGGAGAGCAGCGGCTCGCCGAGTTCGGCCAGCAGGGCCTGGGTGACGACGTGGTCGGGGATGCGGACGCCGACGGTCTTCTTCTTCGGGTGCAGCAGCTGCCGCGGCACCTCCTTCGTCGCGGGGAGGATGAAGGTGTACTGGCCGGGGGTCGCGGCCTTGATGGCGCGGAACACGTCGTTGTCGATCTGCGCGAACTGCCCGAGCTGGGCGAAGTTCTGGCACATGAGCGTGAAGTGGTGACGGTCGTCGAGGTTGCGGATCGCGCGGATGCGGGAGATGCCGTCACGGCTGCCGAGCTGACACCCGAGGGCGTAGCAGGAGTCCGTCGGATACGCGACGAGTGACCCGGAGCGGATGCTTTCGGCCACGGTGGTGATGGTGCGCCGCTGGGGATTTTCGGGATGTACGTCGAAATACTTGGCCATCCGGCGAGTCTACGGCCGAGGCGGTGAGCGGTTCGAGGCAAAAGCAGGTTGTCCTGCCCCTGGAGGGGACAGGACAACCATTTCGGGTGGTGGGGCGTTGCTCAAACCTTTTCGGCCACGTCAGACCTTGGCCGTGGTGACCTCGGGCGTCGCGGGAGCGGCTGCGAGCGGATCGCCCTTCGCCGATGCCCGTACGGGGATGAGGACGGCGAGGACCGCCGCGGCGAGGGCGATGCCGCAGCCGATCAGCATGGCGGCGCGGAAGCCGCCCGCCGACGTCAGGGCGTGGCCGCCGAAGTCGGTGGTCATCTGGGCCATCACGACACCGATGACGGCGGCGGACAGGGAGCTGCCGATCGAGCGCATCAGTGTGTTGAAGCTGTTGGCGGAGGCGGTTTCGGACTGCGGCACGGCGCCCATGATGAGTGCGGGCATGGCGCCGTAGGCGAAGCCGACACCGGTGTTGCAGACGAGGGTCACCGCGAGCAGGCTCCAGGTGGAGCCGCCGTCGATCATCGGGACGGCGAGTCCGTAACCGAGGGAGATGATCAGCGCGCCGATGGCGAGGGTGACCTTGGGGCCCTTGGCCGCCGAGAGCTTGGCGCCGACCGGCGACATGGCCATCATCATCAGGCCGGACGGGGCCATCCACAGGCCCATCGCGAGCATCGACTGACCCAGGCCGTAACCGGTCCCTTCGGGGAGCTGGAACAGCTGGGGCACGACCAGGGACTGGGCGTACATGGAGAAGCCGATCAGGACCGAGGCCGCGTTCGTCAGGAGGATCTGGGGGCGGGCGGTCACCCGCAGGTCGACCAGCGGGTCGGTGGTGCGCAGTTCCCACCGGCCCCAGACGAGCAGGATGACCACCGAGGCGGCGAGCAGGCCGAGGGTGGTGCCGCTGCCCCAGCCCCAGTCGGCGCCCTTGGAGACGCCGAGCAGGAGGCAGATCAGCGCGATGCCCAGGCCGATGGCGCCGAGCACGTCGAAGTGCTGTGCGGCCCTGCTCTCCGCGTCGGCGGGGACGAGGAACCAGATCAGCGCACCGACGGCCAGGGCCAGCGCGGCGACGACCCAGAACAGGACCCGCCAGCTGGAGTTCTCGGCGATGGCGGCCGCGAAGGGGAGCCCCAGCGCGCCGCCCACGCCCATGGAGGCGCTCATGATCGCGATGGACGAGCCGAGCTTCTCGGCGGGCACCACGTCGCGCAGCAGACTGATGCCCAGCGGCACCACGCCCATCCCGAGGCCCTGCAGTCCGCGGCCGACGATCATCGGGACAACCGAGGAGGAGAGGGCGCAGACCACTGAGCCCGCGACGAGCGGGACAAGGGAGACGAGCAGCATGCGCCGCTTGCCGAACATGTCGCCCAGGCGTCCGGCGACGGGCGTGGCCACCGCGGCGGCGAGCAGTGTCGCGGTGATGACCCAGGAGGCGTTCGACGTGGAGGTACCGAGCAGCTCGGGGAGTTCCGCGATCAGCGGCACCACCAGGGTCTGCGTGATCGCGGCCACGATGCCCGCGAAGGCGAGGATGCCGACAACGCCGCCGGAGCGGGCTGTGGGCCGGATTGTTTTCACGGGTACTCCTATAGCTCTGCCGGGCCATGGCGGATCGCACCATGCAGTAGATATGCACAGTACATGGGAAGTGCATTATGCACATCACGTGCATGATGCATACCTGTGGTATATATGTACAAAAGAGGTCGCCCGCCCTACGGGGGGCGAGCCCGGCAGTCGAAGGAAGCCTCGCGTGGACATGCCTGTGGACCGGATCGAATTCGAGACGATGCTGCTCGGCAGGCATATGAGCCTGCTGACCTCGCGGGGTGGCGGGCGGCTCGACCGGAGCGCCTACATCCTCCTCAGCCGCATCCGGGCCCAGGGCCCGATGTCCATCGGTCAGCTGCACGACGCCTTCGGCCTCGACACCTCGACGCTGAACCGGCAGACCGCTGCGATGCTCCGTGTCGGTGTCGTCGAGCGCATCGCCGACCCGGACGGCGGGATCGCCCGGAAGTTCGTCATCACGGCCGAGGGCGAGCACCGGCTGGACAAGGACCGGGCCGAGAACCGGGAAGGTCTGGAGCGCGTCCTGGCCGAGTGGACCCCGGAGGAGGCCGCTCAGCTCGCGGACAGCCTCGCCCGTCTCAACCGCGACATCGAGCGCCTCGACGGGCGGCCCTGGCCGCGGGACTGAGCGTGGTGGCAGTCATGGCGACGGGGCCGGGCACCCATTCGGATACCCGGCCCCGCCCGTTCCGCCGCGGTCCGGTCAGGACAGCTTGGTGAAGGTCCAGGTCTGCACCGCGGTGGTGGAGGCCGCCTGCTGGGTGAGCAGCGCCCCGTTCGTGGTGGAGGCGGCGGTGAGGAGCAGCCCGCTGGACTTGCTCGTCAGCTTGTAGCCCCCGGTCGCGGGAGTGGCGGTCCAGCGCTGGTTCGCGTCGCCGCTGCACGCCCACTGGTCGATGGCGGCCCCTGCCGCCTTGGAGTTCTTGTAGACCTCGGCGCACAGGCCGTTCTGCACGTTCTTCAGGGTGTAGGTGCCGTCGGTGTTGGCGGTGACGTTCCACTGCTGGTTGGTGCCGCCGTTCCAGAGCCAGCCGACCAGCTGGGTGCCCTGGACCGTGGAGTGCGCCGGTACGTCGATCGCCTGGGTGCCGGCGGAGATCCGGTTGACCCCGGCCGCCGGACCCGTCGGCTGGACGCAGGCGGTGGACGACTGGTGCGCGCCGCGGTCCGGTACGCAACCGGCCGCGACCGGGCCGCCGAAGTAGTCACGTACGCCCGCGTTCGGCACGACCGCGCCGTTGGCGAGGGCGGAGGAACCCGCCTGGAGCCGGTAGCCGTCGGCGTCCGTGCGGGAGGTGGCCGTGCCGGGGGCCGTCAGCTTCGGGTCCGTCGTCACCTTGTTGGCGTCGGCCGGCTCACCGGCCGGGTGGGTGCCGTAGAAGACGTTCGCGTTGTAGCCGAGGCCCGCGGCGTTGACGTAGCTCGCGTCGGCCGTCGCCACGTGGAAGATGTTGTTGGTGAACGTGGCGTTCGCCGCCGTCGAACCGTTCGAGTTGCTGATGATCTCGACCGGCTTCGAGAGGTAGAAGGTGTTGTTGTAGATCTGCGTGTTCGTCGTCTTGGCGCAGACCATGTCGAAGAGCTGGCCGCCGTCGTTCTGGCTGATGTTGTACCGGACGATGTTGTCGGCGGTCGTCGACCCGCCGCCGTTGCACAGGAGGATGAAGCCACCCTCGTTGTCATGGCTGTAGTTGTACTGGTAGATGGTGCGGATATTGCCCTCGTCGAGGTCGAGCCCCTGCCCGTCGCAGGTGCTCTTGCCGCCGCTCACCTCGTTGAACTGGTACAGCGTGTCCTCGGTGTTCCATCCCCAGAGGCCGGCCGCGCAGTGTGCGGGCTCGCGCTCGCGGAAGCCGTCGACCTTGTTGTATTCGAGGAGCGCGCCCTCGGTGTGGTGCGGCACGATCGCGTCGCCGCCGATGTCGGTGACGGTGTTCCCGCGGATGACGACCCGTGTCTGCGGGGTCCACGCCCCGCAGGTCGTCCCGCAGTTGGCGTTGGCGAGCTCGGGGCGCTGCATCCACCGGGTCCAGAAGTGGATCCCGTAACGGTCCACGGCCCGCACGGTGTTGCCCGTCAGGACGACGTCGTCGAACTTCGTGGGTGTCGTGTTGCCCAGGACCTCGAAGAAGATTCCGGCGCTGGCGTCGTCGTCCTTCTTGGTCTGGTTCCCGTTGACGTCGTGGACGTCGAGACCCGTGAGCCGGTAGTAGGTGCCGGTGCCCGAGTCGGTCCTGGTGATGTGGACGCCGCGTCGGGTCGCCGCGGCCGCCCCCTTGTTGGAGATGTCCAGGTTGCGGACCTCCCAGTACTGCTGGTCCGCGAGCTGTACGACATCGGTGACCTGCCCGGCGCCGGCCAGCGCGGGCTTGGCGCCCGTACCGTAGGCGTCGACCACGATCGGGGCTCCGGCCGCGCCCGAGCCCTTGGGGAAGAGCGTCTGGCCGGTGCAGGTCGATCCGCGCTTGAGGAGGATCGAGTCACCCGGCTGGAACGTGTGGGCGTTCACCGGTGTCAGTGAGTTCCAGGGCGTGGCCTGGGCCCCGTCGCCGGCGGCGGTGGCGCCGCAGTCGACGTAGAAGGACTGCGGGGCGGCAGGTGCCGCGGCCTGTGCTGCCGAGGTGGGGGACACGGTCAGAAGCGATGCCAGCGGCAGCGACAGGGCGGAGAGGAGCAGGGTTCGTCTTCCGGTCATGGAACAACTCCATTTTCTGAAAACGGACAGCAGACGTCTGATGCCCGATCACATTAGGGAGCTGCGGCTTCAGTGGTCAAGACCTGTTCATGTCAATCAGTTGCCCGGTCCGGCGAAGGTGGGCGGTCCGGCGCAGCCGAGCGGTCTCGCGGCAAGCCCTTTGCGTACGGCGGCCGTTCGGCGCCTCGCCGGCCCTCGGGCCGGCCCGGGCGACCGTGCGTGCCGTCGCGGCGAACCGGGGACGGGCCCGCTGCCCCGGACCGTACGCATCGGTGTGAGCCGTCTGTTCCCGGCCCGCCGCTGGGTACGGTGAGGTGACTGATGCGGGACTGCCGGCGAAGAGGGGTACCGAATGGCCGAGTTGGAACTCTCCGCAGGAATCGTGGAGTACGAGGACACCGGCGGCGACGGACCGGTCGTGGTCCTGCTCCACGGCGTGGCGATGGACGGTTCGCTGTGGCGGCACGTCGTCGCGGATCTGCGGGACGGCCACCGGTGCATCGTGCCGACACTGCCGCTCGGCGGCCACCGGAGGCCGATGCGGCCCGACGCCGACCTTTCGGTCCTCGGCGTCGCACGGCTGGTCGCGGAGTTCCTCCAAGCGCTCGGCCTCACCGACGTCACCCTGGTCATGAACGACTGGGGCGGCGCCCAGGCCCTCGTCGCGGACGGCAGGGACCAGCGGATCGGCAAGCTGGTCATCACCTCCTGCGAGGCCTTCGACAACTTCCCGCCAGGCCTTCCGGGCAGCAACCTGTACGCCTCGGCCAGGATGCCCGGCGGCCTGAAGGCGGCCTTCACCCTGCTGAGGTTCAAGCCGATGCGGCGGCTGCCGATGACGTGGGGCCGGATGAGCAAGCGGCCGGTACCGGACGCCGTGATGGGCGCCTGGTTCCGGCCGCTGTGGAGCTCCGGGGAGATCCGCCGGGACCTGAGGAAGTACGTCCTGGGCGTGCCACCGAAGGCCGAGCTCCTGCGCTGGGCGGAGGCCCTGCGCACCTTCGACCGGCCGGCGCTCGTCGTCTGGGCATCGGAGGACAGGGTCATGCCGCCGGAACACGGCCGCCGGCTGGCCGGACTGCTGCCCAAGGGCGAGCTGGTGGAGATCGCGGACAGCTACACCCTCATCCCGGAGGACCGGCCGGAGGAACTCGCCCGGCATCTGCGGGAGTTCCTCCGGAAGGGCTGAGCGTGCTCCCTACCGGGTGAGCACCTCGTCCATGGACTTCTCCCGCCAGTGGCGCAGGAGCTCGTGGAAGGCGGTGGCGCCGTGCGGATAGGCGCTCGGGGCGTTGGGGCGGCCGCGCCCTTCACGGTTGTAGTAGCCGGGAGTGCACTCGGCGTGGAACCACGCGTGGTCCGGGGCGCCCT
Organism: Streptomyces sp. NPDC002809; assembly: GCF_040295435.1. Classification (NCBI taxonomy): domain Bacteria; kingdom Bacillati; phylum Actinomycetota; class Actinomycetes; order Kitasatosporales; family Streptomycetaceae; genus Streptomyces; species Streptomyces sp. NPDC002809. The sequence goes on along the minus strand of NZ_JBEOVJ010000009.1, from coordinate 51,780 downwards.
GCGCCATGGTGGCGAGCCAGGCGTCCTCGGCCTCGCGGGAGGGTTCCAGGAGCGCACCCCTGTCCTCGGCCGCGGCGACGAGGGCGGCGGCGTGCACGGCCTGCTCGTCGAGAATGTGCGTGTAGTTGACGCTGCTCGCGTTCTGCAGTGAACCCATCTGGATCAGATTCGGGAAGCCGTTGCAGGTGAAGCCGTGGAGGCTGCGGACACCGTGCTGCCCCCAGGCGTGGAGCAGTTGGGTGCCTCCCCGGCCGTGGACGGGCAGCCTGCCGGAGAGGACGCCGGAGACGCCGACGGAGAACCCGGTGGCGAAGATCAGGCAGTCGAGTGCGTACGAGGCACCGCCCACGACGACGCCGTCCTCGGTGATGCGCTCGATGCCGTGGGTGTCCGCGGTGTCGACCAGGGTGACGTTGTCGCGGTTGAACGCCGGGTAGTACAGGTCGGAGAAGGTGGGGCGCTTGCAGGCGTACCGGTACCAGGGCTTGAGCGCCTCGGCCGTCGTCGGGTCCGTGACCGTGCGCTCGACACGGGCCCGTACCTCGTTCATCTTGGCGGCGTCGGCGGCCTCGTAGGCTGCTTCGAACTCCTCCCGGTCGCCGGGACGGCGAAAGCTCGGCAGCAGCTTCTCCAGCAGACCGGCCGATGACGTCCAGCCGTCCGCCACGAGATCCTCGCCCGACACCTCGCCCGAGACGATGCGCAGGAAGTTCTCGCGCCGTGCACCGGCCCAGCCCTCGCGGTCCGCGCCGACGTCGGCGGCCGTGGTGCGGTGGTTGGCGCGCACGTCCACCGTGGAGGGGGTGCGCTGGAACACGTAGACGTGCCCGGCGTCCTCGGCCAGCATCGGGATGACCTGAACACCGGTGGCGCCCGTGCCGACGACACCCACGTTCTTGCCCGCAAGCCCGGTCAGGCCGCCTTCCGGGGAGCCGCCGGTGTAGGCGTAGTCCCACCGGGAGGTGTGGAAGGTGTGCCCCGTGAAATCCTCGATGCCGGGTATGCCGGGCAGCTTCGGATCGGACAGGGTGCCGGTGGCGGTGACGACGTACGTCGCCCGGAACGTGTCGCCGCGATCGGTGGTGACGACCCAGGTGCGGGAACTCTCCTCCCAGGTCAGAGCGGTGACGGTGGTCGAGAAGAGGGCGTCCGCGTAGAGGCCGGACTTCTCCGCGATCCGGACGGCGTGACGCCGGATCTCTTCTCCCGGGGCGTACTTCCACCGCGGTACGTACCCGGTCTCGTCGAGCATCGGCAGGTATACGTGGGACTCGATGTCGCAGTGGATGCCGGGGTACCGGTTCCAGTACCAGGTGCCTCCGAAGTCGCCCCCCTTGTCGATGACGCGGACGCGTTCCACGCCCTGCCGGCGGAGTCGTGCTCCGGCGAGGATGCCGCCGAACCCGCCGCCCACGACGGCGACGTCCACGGTGTCGCGCAGTGGTTCGCGCCCGGCCGGCTCCTCCACGTACGGGTCGGCGGCGTAGAAGCCGAACTCGGCGTCGGTGCCCCGGTACTGGCGGGGGCAGTCGGGCCGCACGCGTCGCTCCCGCTCGTGGCGGTAGCGCCGGCGCAGTGCGGAAAGCTCGTCGGGGGTCGGTGTCTGAGGCTGCGTCATGTGGGGGGCCTCGATTTTCTCTTCGCCGTTCGTGCGTCTGTCAGTTGTGGGCCGAACCGTCCATGTGCTGCCTGACTGCCTTGGAATCGGGCGGCCTTCCGCACCGTAGCAACAACCGGACAGTGCTGTCCGGTTAGAGTGCGGGGGCACGTCGATCTTCGGACAGAAAGAGGGACCCCCCATGCGACGACTCCGGAACCGCTCACTGGCCGTGCTCGCCACCCTCGGTACGTTGGCCCTGGCCGGGTGCGGCACCGAGACGTACAGCCCCGGTGGAGCGGCGGACTCCGCGGCTTCCGGCAGGACCGTCACCGCCCGTGAACTCATGCGGCTGACCACGGTGCACGAGGAGACCGGGATGACTCTCCTGGAGGGTCCGGTCTTCGGCGCGGACGGCGAACTGAACGTCGTCGACGTCACCGCGCCCCCGGGGAAGCCGAAGGTGCTGCGCGTGGATGTCCGGAAGAAGACGGTGCGCACGGTCTTCACCGACAGTCGGGGGACGTACACCTCGGCCCAGTTCAGCCCTTACGACGGGCGGCTCTATCTGTCGGACATCACCCACGGCGAGATCGTCTCCCTGGCACCGGACGGAAGCGACAAGCGCACCTTCTTCGCCGCCGAGGTCGACGGCGCACGGATGCAGCCCGACGACATCGCCTTCGACCCGGACGGCAATCTGTACGTCAGCGACGCCCTCGGCATGTCCGAGGGTGAGGCGCGAGGGCGTGTGGTGCGCATCGGCCGGGACGGCGGGAACGCCACCGTGCTGGCCGGCGGCCTCTCGGCGACGAACGGCATCTCGTTCGACGTGGACTACCGCGGGCTGTGGATCAGCGAGCTGACGGAGAACCGGATCTCCTACCTCCCCGTCGAGGAGCGGCCCGGAATGGCGGGCCGGCACACCGCCGTCCGCGTCGACGGAGGCGTCGCCCAGACCGACTCGATCGCCGTGGACGCCGACGGCAACCTGTACCAGGCACTGCACGGCCGGCCCGCGATGGCCGTGTACAGCCAGTACGGTGAGCGCCTCGCGACGGTGGAGGTCCCGGCCCGCGCCGAAGGGCTGGAGTCGGCGACCAATGTGGCGATCACACCCGGCGGGACCAAGGCGTACATGACCGTCAGCGGACCCGCCGGCGGCTACCTGTACACCTTCGAAGCGCTCGCCGAGGGCATCCGGCAGTCCAACGGCGGCTGAACCCGCCCGTCCCCTCGCCCCCTCACCCCTCGAAGGGGCGCACCGGTCCCACCGTGACGCCGAGCAGGCCCCAGGCCGCCAGTGCCCGGTGCTCACGCTTTTCGTGGGTGGGGCCGGTGACGGCCCCCGAGACCATGGAGACGGCGAGCATGAGGTCGTCCGGCGTGCCCAGCCGGTGGCCTTCGGGCAGGCATGCCCGAAGGGCGCGCTCGACCCGGTCGTGCATGTCCAGGGCGAACGTACGCGTGTTCGGGTGACCGCTCGCCTCGTCGGCGTGCAGGAGGCTGATGAAGGCCGCCGACTGAGTCAGGTGCCAGGTCAGTACTCCCAGGACCTCGGCAAGGGCCGTACCCTCGCCGGCCGCCTGCTCGATCTGGCGCACGTTCTCCTCCAGGACCGCGGCCGCGATGGCGTCCCGGTCGGGGAAGTGCCGGTACAGAACGGCCTGCCCGACCCCGGCCCTGCGCGCGATCCCGGACAGCGGGGCGTCCAGACCGTGCGCCGCGTAGATCTCCCGGGCGGCGGAGACGAGGGCGGCCCGGTTGCCGGCGGCGGCCTTCGGCCCCCGGTTCGCGGGCCGCCGCTCGGCCGCTGTGGGGTGCTGGGTCATCCGGTCAGGGTAACGGGCAGGTGCCGGGCCCCAGCCGCGCCGCTTCCGCCCCTCCGCGGTTCCCGTGGGGCGGCCCTACCTGACCCCCTCCGCGGCGGCGGCGAGGGCCTGACGCAGGGTCGCCTCCAGCTCGCGTTCGGCCGTTGCCTGCTCGTTGTGCGCGGTGTGTTCGGCCTGCTCGGCCTGCTCGGCGTGCCCGGCCTGCTCGGTCCGCCCGCCGTGCTCGGTCTGCTCGCCGTGTTCGGCCTGCGGGGCGGCGTCCCGCCAGGCGTAGTGCTCGACCGCCGAGCGCAGGGCCGCGTTGAACATCGCCGCGCGGATCGTCACGCGAAGGTCATCGGACGGCAGCCCGGACCGCTCGGCCAGGGCGCGGGCGAACGCCGGTTCGGCCTCGTCGTAGGTCTGGAGCCAGACGGCGCGCAGTCCCGGTTCGGTCCGGGTGAGCCGGACCAGGGCGCGGACGGTGGCCTCGTCGGGGCCGCCGGCCAGGTCCCGCCCCGCCGTGAGCCATTCGTCCAGGGCCCGGTCCAGGGGCTGCCCGGGCGGCCACTCCCGCAGGAGGCCGGTGATCGTGGCGATGCCTTCCGAGAACAAGGGCGTCACACAGCTCTCCTTGCTGGGGAAGTAGCGCCACACCGTGCGCGCCGACAGGCCGACGGCCCGGCCGATCTGCTCGCCGGTCGTGGCGGTCACGCCGTGGGTGACGAACAGGTCCACCGCGGCCCGGGCGATCTCCCGCCGGATCTCGTCCCTGCGTGCCTCGGTCAGGGGCGGTCGTCCCGTTCGGCCAACGGGTGCGGTCATGGTTTCCTCCGGCTCCGCTCAGCGTGTGATCGAGCTCTCGGGGATTCTCCACCATGACTTCGTGTCACTCACGGACATTAAGTCGTAGGGTGGTGATGACCAGGGGCGGGCGCCGCCCCGAACGACGAACAGGAGAGCTTCATGGCGGGCACATTCGACGGGCGCGGCGTCATCGTCACCGGGGCGGGGTCCGGGATCGGCAGGGCGGCGGCCCTCGCCTTCGGCGCCGAGGGCGCCCGGGTCCTGGTCGCGGACCTCGACGCGCAGGGCGCCGCGTCGGCGGTCGAGTCGATCGAGAGGTCGGGCGGCACAGCGGTCGCCGTCACCGGCGACCTCAGTGACCAGGCGGTCGTGGACGAAGTGGTGCGGACCGCGGTGGAGCGCTTCGGCGGCGTGGACGTCCTGGTGAACAACGCCGGAATCATGGACGGAATGGAAGCGGCGGCGGACGTGACCGACGCGGTGTGGGAGCGCGTCCTGCGGGTCAATCTGACCGCGCCGTTCCTGCTCACCCGCGCCGTACTGCCGCACATGCTGGCGGCGGGCGGGGGCGCGATCGTCAACACCGCCTCCGAGGCCGGTCTGCGGGGCAGCGCGGCGGGCGCCGCCTATACGGCCTCGAAGCACGGCCTGGTGGGACTGACCAAGAACCTTGCGGTGATGTACCGCAAGCAGGGCATCCGTACGAACGCCATCGCTCCGGGAGGCACCGCCACCGGCATCGTCGCGGACGCGGACCCGGCCGCGCACGGCCCGGCGGCGCTGGGCCCCCACTTCGTCAACCTCGGCCGCCTGGCCCGGCCCGAGGAGCAGGCGGCGGCCATCCTGTTCCTCGCCTCGGACGCGGCGAGCAACATCAACGGGGCGATCCTGCCGGTGGACGACGGCTGGGCGGCGGTGTGACTCCCCACCGGGGCGGTACCCCTGCCCCGGTGTCCGTCCCCCGGACGGAGCAAGGGCCCGCATTGCCCGTACGGCAGGGCGTGAAGCCAAGCTGCGGGCGTGCTTAAGAAAACCTCGATGGACCTGGGGCGCGGGGTACGGCAGATTTCTCCGTGACGGCGGAGGATGGTGCGCGGCAGCCGGTCGAGCGCGCTGCCACCGTCCCTCTCATACTTCCCCGGGCCGCAGGCTTCCTCTGGCATGCCCCCGGCCCGGGGACATCAACGCCGTACCAGGTACAGGGAGCCGCAGCCGTGAAGGCACTCGTGAAGCAGAAGGCCGAGCCGGGACTCTGGCTGATGGACGTGCCGGAGCCGGAGACCGGTCCCTCGGACGTGCTGATCAAGGTGCTCCGTACCGGCATCTGCGGCACCGACCTGCACATCCGCAACTACGACGGCTGGGCACAGAACGCCATCAGGACCCCGCTCGTCCTCGGCCACGAGTTCGTCGGCGAGGTCGCCGCGATCGGCTCCGACGTCGTCGACATCGCCGTCGGCGACCTGGTCAGCGGCGAGGGCCACCTGGTCTGCGGCAAGTGCCGCAACTGCCTGGCCGGACGCCGCCACCTCTGCCGCTCCACGCTGGGACTCGGTGTCGGACGCGACGGGGCCTTCGCCGAGTACGTCGCGCTGCCCGCGTCCAACGTGTGGGTGCACCGGGTCCCCGTCGACCTGGACGTCGCCGCGATCTTCGACCCGTTCGGCAACGCCGTGCACACCGCGCTGTCGTTCCCGCTGGTCGGCGAGGACGTCCTGATCACCGGCGCCGGCCCGATCGGCATCATGGCCGCCGCCGTCGCCAAGCACGCCGGAGCCCGCAAGGTCATGATCACCGACGTCAGCGAGGCCCGCCTGGAGCTGGCCCGCAAGGTCGGTGTGAGCCTCGCCCTCAACGTCGGCGAGCAGACCATCGCCGACGGGCAGCGGGAGCTCGGACTGCGCGAGGGCTTCGACATCGGTCTGGAGATGTCCGGCCGCCCCGAGGCGATGCGCGACATGATCGCGAACATGACGCACGGCGGCCGGATCGCGATGCTCGGACTGCCGTCGGAGGACTTCGCCGTCGACTGGTCCCGGATCGTCACCTCCATGATCACGATCAAGGGCATCTACGGCCGCGAGATGTACGAGACCTGGTACGCCATGTCCGTCCTGCTGGAGGGCGGCCTCGACCTCGCCCCCGTGATCACCGGCCGGTACGGCTACCGCGACTTCGAGGCGGCCTTCGACGACGCGGCGAGCGGACTCGGTGGCAAGGTCATCCTCGACTGGACCGCCTGACCCACTGCTGTCCGGCCTCCTGCCGCCCGCTCCTGCCGCCCGACCTCCTGCCGCCCGACCTCCTGCCGCCCGACCTCCTGCCGCTTCCGTCCGGCCGCTTCCGTACCCAGCTGGGAGACATCCATATGTTCGACTCCGTGCGCGACGACATGCGCACCACCCTCGCCGAGATCGAGGCCGCCGGGCTGCACAAGCCCGAGCGCGTCATCGGCACCCCGCAGTCCGCGACCGTGGCCGTCACCGCGGGCGGCCGCCCCGGTGAGGTGCTGAACTTCTGCGCCAACAACTACCTGGGCCTCGCCGACCACCCCGACGTGATCGCCGCCGCGCACGAGGCGCTGGACCGCTGGGGCTACGGCATGGCCTCCGTCCGCTTCATCTGCGGCACCCAGGAGGTCCACAAGGAGCTGGAGCAGCGGCTCTCCTCCTTCCTGGGCCAGGAGGACACGATCCTCTACTCCTCCTGCTTCGACGCCAACGGCGGAGTCTTCGAGACGGTCCTCGGCCCGGAGGACGCGGTCATCTCCGACGCCCTCAACCACGCCTCGATCATCGACGGCATCCGCCTGTGCAAGGCCAAGCGATTCCGCTACGCCAACCGCGACATGGCCGACCTGGAGAAGCAGCTCAAGGAGGCGTCCGGGGCCCGTCGCCGCCTCGTCGTCACCGACGGCGTCTTCTCCATGGACGGGTACGTCGCCCCGCTGCGCGAGATCTGCGACCTCGCCGAGCGCTACGACGCCATGGTCATGGTCGACGACTCGCACGCCGTCGGCTTCGTCGGCCCCGGTGGCCGCGGCACCCCCGAGCTGCATGACGTGATGGACCGCGTCGACATCATCACCGGCACGCTCGGCAAGGCGCTCGGCGGTGCCTCCGGCGGGTACGTGGCCGCCCGCGCCGAGATCGTCGCCCTGCTGCGCCAGCGCTCGCGCCCCTACCTCTTCTCCAACTCGCTCGCCCCGGTCATCGCGGCGGCCTCACTGAAGGTCATCGACCTGCTGGAGTCCGCCGGCGACCTGCGCGAGCAGCTCAACGCCAACACCGCGCTCTTCCGTACCCGGATGACCGAGGAAGGCTTCGACGTCCTGCCCGGCGACCACGCCATCGCCCCCGTGATGATCGGGGACGCGGCGAAGGCAGGCCGGATGGCGGAGCTGCTCCTCGAGCGCGGTGTGTACGTGATCGGGTTCTCGTACCCGGTCGTCCCGCAGGGCGCGGCCCGTATCCGCGTCCAGCTGTCCGCCGCCCACTCCACGGCGGACGTGAACCGCGCGGTGGACGCCTTCGTCGACGCGCGGGCGGCACTGGGGGAGTAGTTCCCGAGCGTTCGCGGGGGCGTTCGGCACGCCCCCGCGACCTGGGACAATAGGTCACATGATCGACGCACGGCGGCTGCGCATCCTGCGTGCGGTGGCGGACCACCGCACGGTGACCGCTGCGGCCGCCGCGCTGTATCTGACCCCCTCCGCCGTCTCCCAGCAGCTCGCCGCGCTGGAGCAGGAGACCGGACACCGGCTGGTCGAACGGGGAGCCCGCGGCGCCCGGCTCACCCCCGCCGGGGAGATCCTGCTGACCCACACCAACGCGGTGCTGGCCCAGCTGGAGCGGGCGGAGGCCGAGCTGGCCGCGTACAGCTCGGGCGACGCAGGTACGGTCACCGTCGCCGCGTTCGCCACCGGCATCGGTCTGGTCCTCGCTCCCGCGATCGCGGCCCTGGGCCGGACCGCACCCGGCATCAAGGTCCGCGTGCAGGACGCCGAGGGCGACGCGAGCGTGCCCATGGTCCTCGACCGGCAGGTCGATGTGGCGGTCGCGGTCGAGTACCGGGGCGCACCGGGGGAGGACGACCGGCGGCTGACCCGCGTACCGCTGTACTCGGAGCCGTTCGACGCGGTGCTCCCGGTCGGGCACCGGCTGGCCGGCCAGGAGCAGGTGGCGGTCGCCGACCTGGCGAAGGACGCGTGGATCGGCCCCTACCCGGGCAACCCCTGCCACGACGTTGTCGTCCTGGCCTGCGAGTACGCCGGCTTCGCACCGGACCTCGAACACTCCTCGGACGACTTCCACGCGGTGGTGGCGCTGGCGGGCGCAGGCGCCGGAGTGGCCCTGGTCCCGCGTTCCGCGCTGCGCGGCATGGCTCTGGCGGGCGTGGTGGTCCGCCCGGTACGGGGCAGCGCCCCGACACGCCGGGTGTTCGCGGCGGTACGCCGGGGCGCCGAGGCACATCCGCTGATCGCCCCGGTGCTGGGGGCGCTGGCGGGGGCGGCGGGCGACGACGTCCTGGGGTCGGGCTGACCTGCGGGTCCGCCGCGGATCTCCGGAATCCCCGCCGCTTTCCTTGCTGACCGGCCAGACTTGCTCCTGCTTCCCGGTGGCGAAAGGACAGCAGGCATGATGAACAGCGCGCTCCTTGTGATGGACGTTCAGCGCGACATCGTGGACATCACCGATGCCGACTCCGGATATCTGTCCCGCCTGAGCAGTGCGATCGAGGGGGCCCGAGCGGCGGACATCCCCGTGATCTACGTGGCCATCGCTTTGCCGGCGGGCGACCCGGAAGTCAGCCCGCGCAACAGGGTGATCACGAACGCCGTGCAGGCCGGCTGGTTCACCGAGGGCGAGTCCGGCACCGCGATCCATGAGGCCGTCGCGCCCCGGCCGGGCGACGCGGTCGTCACCAAGAGGCGGGGGAGCGCGTTCTCGGGCAGCGACTTCGACCTGGTGCTCAGGGCCCGTGACATCGACAGCCTCGTGGTCACCGGCATCGCCACGAGCGGAGTGGTGCTGTCCACCCTGTGCCACGCCGTCGACCTGGATCTCGGCCTCACCGTCCTGGTGGACGCCTGCTTCGACCCCGACCCCGAGCTGCACCGGGTCCTGACCGAAAGCCTGTTCCCGCGGTGGGGGGACGTCATCACGGTCGATGAATGGCTGAAGGCCGTCGCACGGCGGTAGCGGGCGGACCACCGCATCAGCCCGCCCCGGAACCGGCCCCGGAACCGCCCCGCGCCACCGGCAGCAGCGTGCCCACGGCAGTCGCCGCCGTCACGGACAGCGCCAGCACCCCGTACTGCGCCGGCGCGAGGTAGGGCAGCCCGCCCGTCGACGGGAGCGCGAACGCGAGCAGCGGGACCGCCGCGACCGCCGTCCCGATGGCCAGACCGGCCACCGTCACCAGGCCCGTTTCCAGGACCCGCATCCGCAGCAGCTGACCGCGCCCCGCGCCGACCAGCCGCAGCAGACGGAATTCCGGGCGGCGGCCGACCGAGATCAGGGCCAGCGTGCTGACCACGGCGAGGAGCGCGAAGCCGCCGATCACACCGGTGCCGATGATGAGCAGGGCGTCGTCCTGCTCCGAGGAGGACGGGCTGATCCGCACGTCGTCCGCCGTCGCGGTACGGACCTCCAGACCGCTGTACGGGGCCAGCGCGCGCCGTACGGCCGATGCGGCGTCCCCGTCCGCCGAGCGCACCAGGATCTGCCGGTCGCGCAGCGCCGAGACATGACCGGCCAGTGCCTCGCGGGGCAGCATGAACTCGCCCAGTCCCAGGGACCGTTCGTAGAGCGCCACCACCCTGAGACGTACCTGCGTGCCGTCCCCGAGACGCAGCTCCACCGTGTCCCCGACACCGGCGCCCAGTTCGGTGGCCCGGTCCCTGCCGACGGCGACCGTGCCCCGGCCCGTGAGTGCGGCCGCGTCGCCCGCCGTGACGCGGGCGTCGAGCGTGCCGGACAACTGGTCCGCCGTGACGCCCAGTACCGGGAAGCGGTCCAGCGCAGGGTCACCGGCCTCGCGGTGGGCGAGCACGACGGTCGAGCGCAGCAGACCCGTCGCAGCGGACACCCCGGGGGCCCGGCGTACGGCCTCGGCCGCCTCCGGCGGGATGCCCGCTGCAGGGCCCGTCACCACCAGGTCCGCCCGCAGGGCGTCGGACGCCTGCCGGCCGGCGGCCCGCTCCAGCGTCGTACCGGCCGCCAGCTGGACGCAGACGAACGCGACGGCCAGCACGATCGGGGTGAGCGCCGCACCCAGCCGGCGGTTGTGCGCGGCGGCGGACCGGGCGGCCAGGAATCCGGAGGCCCCGCCCGCACGCCGGGCCGGTGCGCCGAGGACCCGCATCGAGACCCGGGCGATCCACGGACCGAGCAGCGCCACCGCGATGATCAGCGAGGTCGCCGCACTCGATGCCGCGAGTGCCGCCGCCCGGCCGCTCTGCGTGGCAGCCGTGCCCGCCGAACCGATCCCCGCGACCGCGAGCAGCACCCCGGCGCCCGTGCGCAGCCGCCCCGGTTCGCCGGGCTCCGGCGCCCGCGCCGCGCCGAGTCCGGCGGCCGGGCGCATCCCGGTGACCGACCGGGCCGCCAACACCGCCAGTGGCCGGGCGGCCGGTGCCACGAGCAGCGCGCCCACGGCGCCCGCCGCGAACGGCAGCCACACCGGGACCGGCAGGGGCAGCGAGTCCGTGGTCAGCAGCGACCGCAGCAGCAGCCCGAGCGGCACCGACCCGACCGCGCCCAGCGACGCGGCGGCGCCCGCGACGCGGCCCGCCTCACGGCCGATCGCCGACCTGAGCTGCCTGGGTGTCGCCCCGACCGCCCGCAGCAGCGCCAGTTCACCGGAGCGCTGGTGAACCGCCTGGGAGACCGTCGTGGCGATCACGAGCAGGGCCACCAGGAGAGCCGTTCCGGCGATGGACGCCAGCATCGCCAGCAGATCACCGCGTCCGCCGAGTGCGTCGATGTGCTCGGCCTCGCCGCGCCCCGCCCCTGTCAGCACGCGCGGCCCGCGCTCGCCTCCGCTCTGCCCCGCCACCGCCTCGCCCAGCGACGCTCGCAGCGCGTCGGCTGACACGCCACGCTCGGCCAGGACGCCGATCGCGTCCACGGTGCCGGGGTGCCCGGCCAGCGCGGTGAGCCGCGATGCGGTGAAGAACACGGCGGGTGTGCCGCCGCGCCGACCGGTGGCGGCCACCCCGGTGACCGTGTACTGCCGGGCGGCTCCGCCCACTTGAAGCGTGACACGGCCGCCGGGTCCGCCACCGGGGGCTGCCAGAGCCGCGTCCACGACCACCTCGGAGGCGGTTCTCGGCGCGCGCCCCCCGGACAGTTCGTACGCGGTGAGCGCCGCGGACGGCCAGGAACGGCCCACCGCCGGAGCCCCGTTGCCCACCGTCACCGGAACGGAGTCGTCCGCGACGGCCCGTGCCACGCCGTCCGCCGCTGCCGCCCGCGCCACCACGGAACGGTCCAGCCGCACCCGTTCCGGCAGATGGGCCCGTGCCGTCCGCGGCTCGCTGCCCCAGGGCTTCGCCGTGTACGAGACCCGCTGATCGGCCACCACCACCGCTTCGGCGCCGGCGTACCGCGCCACCGGCGGCCGCGCCGACAGCAGCGAGCCGAGTACCAGGGCGAAGGCGCCGAGCAGCGCGGCCGCGGCCGCGGCCGCCGCGAACACCGCGGTCCAGGACCGGCGATGGGTCCTCAGCGAACGGCGTGCCAGGAACGCCGATGCCCGCCGGCTCCCGGTCCGTACGGTCTCGCGCACCGGCTTCTCCTGTGTCCTGGTGACCGTCATCGCAGCCGGCCGCCGTCCATCGTCAGTACGGTGTCCGCCCAGCTCGCCGCCGCCGGGTCATGGGTGACCATCACCACCGTGCGGCCGTCGATCCGTACCGCGTCCCGCAGCAGGCCGAGCACCAGTGCCGCCGACTCCGGGTCCAGGGAGGCAGTCGGCTCGTCCGCGAAGAGCACGTCGGGTCCGGTCACCAACGACCTCGCCACCGCCACGCGTTGCTGCTCACCACCCGACAGGGCCGCCGGCCCGCCGCCGCCCCGGCCGGTCAGCCCGACCCGCTCCAGCAGCCGCCGCCCGCGGTCCAGTACTCCTGCGGCCTCGGGATCGGCGCCGGCCAGGACCAGCGGCAGCACGACGTTCTCCTCGATGCTCAGCGACGGCACCAGGTTCAGCGCGTGCGACTGGAACACGAAGCCGATCCGGTCCCGGCGCAACCGGGTCAGCGCGGCCTCGGAGAGCTTGCCGAGATCGGTCCCGGCGATCCGTACCGTCCCCGACGACGGACGGTCCAGCCCCGCGGCGCACTGGAGGAACGTGCTCTTGCCCGATCCCGAAGGGCCGACCACCGCGGTGAAGCTCCCCGCGGGGACCACGCAGCTCACCGCGTCGAGGGCGACCACCTCCCGGCCGCCGGGGCGTCGCCCGTGGCGCCGGCTCACCGACTCCAGCTCCAGCGCCGCCGTGCGCACTGCCGTGGTTGTCCCCACCGTGGACCTCTCACTTCTTCCGTACCATCTGACCTGCATAAACAGTAGAATTGGCAGGGTGTGCGGGCGAGGGTGCGCGCTCCCGGACAGGGGTGCAGCCAGCACCACCACCGTCCGGGGTGACCGCTCCACTCCGGTGGTGGGCAGGCCCCCGTAACGTGGGTCGGCATGAGTACCGCCCCCGCCCCGCTGACGGTCGCAGTGCAACGCTCCTGGCACGCCTCGCGCTATGTCCTCATCGGCATCCCGATCGCGCTGTTCGCGTACCTCGCCACGTTTCTGGTGGTGGCGGCACTGCTGTTCGCCGTCGTGGTGATCGGGCTGCCGGCGCTGCCCGAGGCGGCCAAGGCACTGCACAGGTTCGCCGAGTTCGAGCGGAGCAGGGCGGCGGCGTATCTCGGCGTCCCGTTCCGTCCGGCGCCGTATCCGTCGCTCGACAGGGGTGAACTCACCGAGCGGGTCAGGCATGTGCTCACCGATCCCGTCGCCCGTCGCGAGGCCCTGTGGCTGCCGTTCCAGGCGGTGGCCGGCAATGTCATCGGCTACCTCGCGATGGTGCTGTGGCCGGTCGGGCTGCTGGTGGACGGGATCGCGCTGACCGTCGTCCACCTGCTGGACAGGCGGGCCAGCGACGAGTACGGCACGGCACCCCCCGAGCGCCGCGGCCTGGCCCTGCGCTGGCATCCCGTGCTCGCCGGACTGTCGGCGAGCTGGACCAGGTCCCTGCTGACCACCCCGCACTCCGCGGAACTCGCCGAACGCGTCGTCCAGCTGACGGAGAGCCGGGCCGGGGCGGTCGAGGCTCACGGGGCCGAGCTCCGTCGTATCGAACGGGACCTGCACGACGGCGCGCAGGCCCGCATCGTCGCCCTGTCGATGCGCATCGGCCTGGCCAAGCAGGTCCTGGACCGGGACCCGGCCGCCGCGCGGCAGCGCCTGGACGAGGCCCAGGACGGTGTCGACGCGGCCCTCGCGGAGCTGCGGCACGTGGTCCGCGGCATCCACCCGCCGATCCTGACGGACCGTGGACTGGCGGGCGCGGTAAGGGCGTTGGCGGCCGACTCGGCGGTTCCCGTCGCGGTGGAACTCGACGGCGTGGAGGACGGGCGCCGGCTGCCGGCCGCCATCGAGGCCGCCGTCTACTTCGTGATCGCCGAGGCGCTCACCAACATCGGCAAGCACAGCGGGGCCACGGCCGCGCGGGTACGGATCGACCGGGCCCCGGGCGCCCTGCTCGTGGCCATCGGCGACGATGGGCGCGGCGGCGCGGACGAACGCGGCGGCAGCGGGCTGGTCGGGATCAGGCGGCGGATCGCCGCCCTGGACGGCACCACCCGCATCAACAGCCCCACCGGGGGGCCGACGGGCATCGAAGTGGAGCTGCCGTGCGGATCGTGATCGCCGAGGACAACGCCCTGTTGCGGGAGGGCCTGATCCTGCTGCTCACCAGCTCGGGCCACGAGGTGGTGGCGGACGCCGCGGCCGGCCCCGAGGTGCTGCCCGCCCTGTTGGAGCACCGCCCGGACGCGGCCGTACTCGACGTACGGCTGCCGCCCACGTTCCGCGACGAGGGGCTGCGCGCCGCGATCGCAGCCCGTGAGGAGATGCCCGACCTGCCGATCCTGGTCCTCTCCCAGTACGTCGAGGAGACCTACGCCGCCGAGCTGCTCGCCCGGGGCGCGCACGGCATCGGCTACCTGCTCAAGGACCGGGTGGGCCGTGTCGACCAGTTCCTCCAGGCCCTGGACCGGGTGGCGTCCGGCGGCACCGCACTCGACCCGGAGGTGGTCAGCCAGCTGCTGACCCGCAAGGCGTCGGCGAAGCCGCTGCTCAGCCTCACACCCCGCGAGCGCGAGGTCCTGGAACTGATGGCGCAGGGCAAGGCGAACGGCACCATCGCCGCCGAACTCGTCGTCACGGAAAGGGCGGTGAGCAAGCACATCGGCTCGATCTTCGCCAAGCTCGGCCTCGAACCGGACGACGGCTCGGTCCACCGCCGGGTCCTGGCGGTCCTGGCCTATCTGGAGGGGAACGGGGCGCGGTGACCGGGGGACCGGTCCTCCGGCCACCCGGTCACCGGGCGGTCGGTCATCCGACCCGGGCCGTGGGCGGTCGGTCCACCGATCCGCGCCGTGGGCGGTCGGTCCTCCGACGCGGGCCGTGGGCGTACGGAGACTAGTCACGCACGGGGCGCTCTCCTAAGGTCTGACATCAGATGTCCCATCGTTGTCGAACCTCAGGACGGTTTCACGCATGAGACGACTCATCCGCCATGTCCTGGCGGTCACGCTGCTGGCCGCGGGGGCTGCTCCCCTCGGTGCACCGGGCGCCGTCGCCGCGGACCCCGGCAATCCCGCTCCCGCCGTGCAGCCCGGCATCCGTGAATGGCAGGGCGGGCAGGGCGTGTTCCGTCTGGCATCCGGCTCGCGGATCATCCTCGAACCCGCCGGCGCCGCTTCGCTCCGCGCCACCGCCCGCACCTTCGCCGCGGACCTCTCCACCATCACCGGGCGGAACCTGCCCGTCGCCACGGGCGGCACCGCACGGGCGGGCGACATCACCTTGCGCGCGGACAGCACCGATGCCGGACTCGGGCCCCAGGGGTACGCGTTGGACGTCGGTGAGGTGCTCGCCGTGCAAGCCACCGGTGACACCGGCGTGTTCTACGCCACGCAGACCATCGAGCAGGCACTCAAACTCGACGACCACCGCACCTCGATCCCCCGCGGAACCGCCCGTGACCGGCCCGGTGTCGAGCAGCGCGCTCAGATGCTCGACGTCGGCCGCAAGTACTTCCCGCTCAGCTATCTCAAGGAGCAGATCCGTGAGATGGCCTGGCAGAAACTCAACACCTTCCACCTGCACCTCAGTGACTGGTCGGGCTTCCGCATAGAGCTGGACGAGTTCCCCGGCCTGGCCTCGGACGATGCCTACACCCCCGCCGAGCTGCGTGAACTGCAGGACTACGCCCGCACCTATCACGTCGACGTCGTCCCCGAGATCGACCTGCCCGGCCACGCCACCGCCCTCACGTCCTACGATCCGACGCTGCGCTTCGCCTGCGCCTCCATGGACTACGCGACCTGGCCCGGCGGCGAGCGCGGGGGCTGGACGCTGGACATCACCCGGCAGCACACCCGCGACTTCGTCCACGACCTCCTCGAAGCCGTCATCCCTCTGTTCGACAGCGAGTACTTCCACGTCGGAGGGGACGAGATCGGTCTGGACGACAGGAAGAACGCCTGTCCCGAACTCGTCGGCCACCGAGACGCCCGGGGCTTCGGCCACACCGGGGACGTCTTCGTCGACTTCCTCAACACCCTGAACACACAGGTGCGTTCCCATGGAAAGACCGCGCAGGCCTGGGAGTGGTGGGACCAGTACGGCCAGAAGTCCTCGGTCGAACCAGACCGGACGATCGTGTTCGACGACTACATCGACCGCGACCCGACGCCCCTGGTCTCCAAGGGGTACACCGTGGTCGCCGCCCCCGAACCCGTGCTGTACGTGAGCCCGGGCATGGGGCAGAAGCTCGGCCAGTACGGCTACGTCGACATCCGTGACGCGTACGAGAACTACACCTTCCCGACGCCGGAGGCGGGTGGCGGACGCGTCCTCGGCTACAAGGTGGCCCGCTGGGCGGACGGGGCCGAGACCCGGAGCGCGGCCTTCTTCGACCACTTCGCCCGCAGACCGCTGCAAGTGATGGCCGCACGCACCTGGGGCTCACCCGGGGAATCCTCCGTGTGGGCCTTCCTGGGCCGCGTGGACGCGATCGGCGGCCCACCCGGCACACCCACCGGTCATCTCACCGCCGTGCCCAAGGCCGGGATGACCGCCACCGCGGACAGCGAGGAGAGCGACGCGGAGAACGGGAGCGCCGCAGGTGTCATCGACGACAATCCCTACACCGCCTGGCACACCGCCTACAGCACGGCCGTGACGCCGCCGCCCCACCACGTGACCCTGGACCTGGGCGCCGAACAGCAGATCGCCGGGTTCCGGTACCTGCCCCGGCAGGACGCCGCCACCAACGGCCGCATCGGCTCGTGGACCTTCGACGTCAGTGCCGACGGGGTCTCCTGGCGGACCGTCGCCCGTGGCACGTTCGCCGACGACCAGACGGAGAAGGAGATCACCTTCCCGCAGGCCCGGGCACGTCATGTGCGGCTCACCGCGGTCTCCGCCGCCAACGGCCTCCCGTACGCGGGAGCGGCTGAGCTCACTCTGCTGCGCCCGGCCGCCCCGGCCGCCCCGGCCACGCAGGGCAGCACCTTCCATCTGCTGAACGCCCTTTCGGGCAAGGCCGTCGACGTCCCCGCCTCGACGAAGGTCCCGGGCGCCCGGCTCGGTACGTGGGCGCCGCACGACGGCTCCAACCAGCGATTCACCGCCCAGGCGGGTCCCGACGACGGTCACACGCTCCGCAACGCCGGGAACGGCCTGTGCCTCGACGTCGAAGGAGGCGGGACCGCGGCGGGCGCGGCCGTCATCCAGTGGACCTGCACCGGCGCCGACAACCAGCGCTGGTCCGTCACCCCGGCACCGGCCGGCGGCTTCACCCTCACGTCCGCGAGGAGCGGGCTGGCACTGACATCGTCCGGTACGGGCGACGGTGCGCCGCTCACCCAGCAGAAGGACACCGGAGCCGCCGACCAGCGGTGGGTCTTCGACTGATCACCCTGCGCGCCGCATCCCCCGCGCCCCGGCCGGCCGTCCTTCGTCCGACGGCCGGCCGGGGCGTACCGACTGCGCGTCAGTGGACGTCGCTGCGGTCCCCCGCGACGGCGGTGGCCGTCCGCGTTCCGTCAGGTGCGGTGGCGGACACCGTCAGTTCCGGTGCGAAGCCCTGGTCGATGTCGGCCTGGGTGACGGTCCTCCTGCCGCTCGCGGCGCCACGGCAGACGTACTCGGCACCCGGGGCCAGGGTCGCGCGGCCGCAGACCGCCAGGTTGTCCAGGTTGCCGCTCAACTCCACCTGTGTCAGAGGCGCGTTGCCGGGGTTGGACACGCGGATCCAGTAGGACATGACGTCGCCGAGCGCTCCGGGAGCCCCGGCTGCCTGGAGGTTGTCCAGCACCGGGAGGGCAAGGACGGCGGGCGCCGCGGGGGCATTCGCCGCAGGTGTGACGCCGAGGGAGCCGGTGCCGTAGGAGTGTGCGTCGCGTACCGAGTAGACGGCCTTGAACTCCTTACGGCCGGTGGCGGTCACGGGCACGTCGACCGACACCTTCACCGTGGCGCCCTGGCCGGGGTTCAGGGCCGGCACCTCGGCCGAGGTGGCGTTCCACTCCGGCGGGAGGTCTACCGTTGCGTGTCCGGCCGGCAGCGCGCGGTCGTTCTGGTTGACCACCCGCACCGACAGTTCGGCCCGCTCGCCCGCCCCGGCCTGCGGAGCGGTGACGGTGACAGGGGCGCAGACCCCGCCGAGCCACGTGAGGTCGAAGGACGAGTAGGTGATGTGCTGATAGCCGGCGCGCTCCCAGAGCATCCCCACGCGGGGGTTGCCGCCGGTGCCGTCGCTCAGCGGAGTGAGGGTCGAGTACCCGGACGCCCCCGTGTTGACGACCTTGCGAATCGGCCAGGTCCTTCCGTCGTCGCACGACAGCTTCACGGTGAGGTTGCGTCGGATGCCGTTGTCCTCGGTGTTGCTGAACAGCAGCCACTTCGCCCGCGGATGGCCTGCGGGCACGTCCGGTGCGAAGCGGGTGACCGATCCGTTGTTCGCGGGGTCGACGAGGGAGGAGTCCTGCTGGAAGGGGGTGTAGGTCACCCCGCCGTCCGAGGAGAGGGCGACCGTACGGTAGGGCGCGGAGCGGTTGTTGAGCATGACCCGGCCGTCGGACAGCTCGACGGTCTTGTTCTCGTCGCCGCCCGGACCGATGAGGGTTCCGGCCTTCCAGGTCTCACCGTGGTCGTCGCTGTACGCGCTCATCGCGTAGTTGCCGCCGTTCGACCGGACTGCGTACTGCTGGATCAGCCGCCCCTCGTGGGCGCCGTACCGCAGCTGGATTCCCTCACCGGACGCCGCGAACAGGCCGCCCCAGGCAGGGTCCTTGATCTGCGCGGTGATGCGACGGTGCTGCCAGGTGAGTCCGTCGTCGTCCGAGTAGCTGTAATCGGCCTGCTGGATGTCGGGATCGTTTTCGTCGTTGCCGGTGTGCGAGCCCGCGAACCCCTGGTTGACGGTGGAGGAGTAGAAGACGAAGACGCGGCCCGTATCCCGGTCGACCAGGATGCTGGGGTCGCCGTTGCCCCGGGGAGCGGGCTCGCTGCGAACGGTCCGCTGCTCCTGCCAGGTGGCGCCGTTGTCCGTGCTGCGGCGTATCACCACGCCGATGTTGCTGGGCAGGTCGGCCATCGAGGGGCGGAGATCGTAGGCCGCGACGAGTGTGCCGTCGACCGTTCTCGTCAGTGCCGGAATGCGCTGGACCGGGGCACCCTGGCCACGGGTGGCCAGGTCCTGGCTGACCAGGCTGCCGGCGGTCACCGGGCCGGCGGCCCGAGCGCCGGAGGCCGGGACGGCGGCCCGGGCGGCGGATGCCGAAGTGGCGACGACCGCGAAGGACAGCAGGAGGGGGATGAATCCGCGTGGAGCGATTCGCCGCATGAGGTGCCCTCTTTCGGACGGGATGGAAGACGCCTGGCAGCGTGCCCCGGTGGCCGGCCGGAACACGGAGCCTCCCTGTCGCGCGCCGACCGGAACACGGCGAGGGCCGTGAACGTCGGCCGGCAGAAGCATGACAACAGACGTCTGATGTCTTGAGGGGGGACGCTAGGGCTCCTCCGGGCGACCGTCAAGAGTGCTGCACCGCAGGCACGTTGCGCCGGCCGCGGGCGCGCAGCCGCACGGGGCGGCCGGGCGCCCGGCCGTGCCAGGTGCTCACGCGGGCTGGAGCAGATCCCAGCGGTTGCCGTACAGGTCCTCGAACACCGCGACCGAGCCGTAGGTCTCGTGCCGGGGCTCCTCCAGGAACCGCACTCCGGCCGCCCTCATGCGCGCGTGGTCGCCCGCGAAGTCCTCGGTGTGCAGGAAGAAGCCGACCCGCCCGCCGGTCTGCGCCCCGACCGCCGCTCCCTGCGTCCCGTCCTTGGCGCGGGCCAGCAGCAGCCCCGTGCCTTCGGTGCCGCGCGGCCGCACCACGACCCAGCGTGAGCCGTCTCCCCGGTCGGTGTCCTCCACCAGCTCGAAGCCGAGGGCGTCGGTGTAGAAGTCGCGGGCCTCGTCGTAGTCGTGGACGACCAGGGTGACCAGAGCGATGTGGGACATGGGATTCCTCGCGGGACGGAAGGGAGGGGGCGACGGGTCGCGGTCCGTGACGGGACAGTGGGCGGGACAAGGACAATATCCGCCATGGACACCAGCGACCTCACCGGACTGACGGCCCGCGCCCGCCGCCTCGCCCTGGCCGGGGGCCGTCGTGTCCTCGGAATCGCCGGGCCGCCCGGCGCCGGGAAGTCCACCCTGGCGGAGCAGGTCGTCGACGCGCTGGGACCCCTCGCCGTCCTCGTGCCGATGGACGGTTTCCACCTGGCCCGGGCCGAGCTGGAACGGCTCGGCCGGGCGGAACGCAAGGGTGCGCCCGACACCTTCGACGCCGCCGGGTACGCGGCCCTGCTCCGGCGGCTGCGGACACCCGAACCGGGGACCGTCGTGTACGCCCCCGCCTTCGACCGGTCCCTGGAGCAGCCCGTCGCAGGCTCCGTGCCCGTACCGCCGGACGTCCCACTGGTCGTCACCGAGGGCAACTACCTCCTGTACGAGGAAGGGCCATGGGCACCGGTGCGCGGGCTGCTCGACGAGGCGTGGTTCCTGGAGCTCGATGACGGCGTACGCGTCCGCAGGCTCGTCGACCGGCACGTGCGGTTCGGCAAGGCGCGGGCGTACGCGGAGCGCTGGGTGGCCGGTTCCGACGAGGCCAACGCGCGACTCGTCGCCCCGGGCCGCGACCGCGCCGACCTCGTCGTCCGGCTCGCCACCGGCACGCCGTCCTGACCGCTCGCGGCCGGGCCCATGGGCAGGCAGGATGCAGAGAGCCGTTCCGCGTCGCCAGGAGGTCCCGCATGTCCAGCCAGCACCAGCCCGTACCGTTCACCGCCGACGACTACCGGGCCCGGATGACGCGGGCCGCCGAGAGCGCCGCCGCGGCCGGACTCGCGGGCGTCCTGGTCGCGCCCGGCCCCGACCTCGTCCATCTGACCGGCTACCAGCCCACCGCGATCACCGAGCGCCTCACCGTCCTCGTCCTCACCGCGGGCCAGGACCCGGTGCTGGTCGTCCCGACCCTGGAGGCCCCCGACGCGGAGAAGGCCGTCGGCGCACCCGCCCTGACCCTGCGCGACTGGACCGACGGCAAGGACCCGTACGCCGTCACCGCGCCACTGCTCGGCGCGCAGGGCCGGTTCGGGATCAGCGACAACGCCTGGGCGATGCATCTGCTCGGCCTCCAGCAGCTGCTGCCCGGGACGTCGTACGCCTCCCTCACCGAGGTGCTGCCCATGCTGCGCGCCGTGAAGGACGCCCACGAACTGGACCGGCTGGCCGCCGCCGGGGCCGCCGCCGACGCCACGTACGAGGAGATCCTGAAGGTCCGGTTCTCCGGCCGCAAGGAGACCGAGGTGGCGGCCGACCTGGCACGGCTGCTCACCGAGTTCGGCCACTCCCAGGTCGACTTCACCGTCGTCGGCTCCGGACCGAACGGCGCCAACCCGCACCACGAGGCGGGTGACCGCACCATCGAACAGGGCGACATGGTGGTGCTCGACTTCGGCGGCCTCAAGCACGGCTACGGCTCCGACACCTCCCGCACCGTCCACGTCGGCGAGCCCACCCCCGAGGAGCAGCGCGTCCACGACATCGTGCGGGAGGCGCAGGCGGCGGGCTGCAACGCGGTGCGGCCCGGTGTCGCCTGCCAGGAGATCGACCGGGCGGCCCGCGCCGTCATCACCGAGTTCGGTTACGGCGAACGCTTCATCCACCGCACCGGCCACGGCATCGGCGTCACCACCCACGAACCCCCGTACATGATCGAGGGCGAGGAGCTGCCGCTCGTCCCCGGCATGTGCTTCTCCGTGGAGCCCGGCATCTATCTGCCGGGCCGGTTCGGAGTCCGGATCGAGGACATCGTGACCGTCACCGAGGACGGTGGCCGGCGCCTCAACGCCACCGCACGCGAACTGGCGATCGTCGAGTAGAGGCGGGCCGCCGGTCAGGGCCCCGGCGGAGCAGGCCTTTGGTCAGGCCCCCGGGGCGATTCAGTCGTCGGCCAGTACCACGCACGACTCCGGCGGCAGATGCAGCGCACCGTCCGCGCCGGGTGCATCCACGGGCAGCCAGGCGGCCAGCACCCGGCCCCCGCCGCTGCGGTGCCGGCCGCCGCCCAGCGGGATGGTGGCCGGCTTCTCGTCGAGATTGACCGCGATCCGCAGATCGCCCCGGCGCAACGCCAGCCAGCG
This sequence comes from Streptomyces sp. NPDC002809, assembly GCF_040295435.1. Classification (NCBI taxonomy): domain Bacteria; kingdom Bacillati; phylum Actinomycetota; class Actinomycetes; order Kitasatosporales; family Streptomycetaceae; genus Streptomyces; species Streptomyces sp. NPDC002809. The sequence continues at coordinate 29,581 of NZ_JBEOVJ010000009.1, read as the reverse complement.
GGCCTCGTCGTCGTACGCCGTCCGCACCGTCGCCAGGTCCGGGTCGCAGAGGTCGGGCAGGGCACGGCGCAGTGCGATCAGTTCGCGGTACCAGGCGTGCAGGCGGGCGTGCGGTTCACGCCGCGGCTCGCTCCAGTCGAGGCAGGAACGGTCGCGGGTGGCCGGGTCCTGAGGGTCGGGGATGTCCTCCTCGGCCCAGCCGTGCGCCCCGAACTCCCGCCGCCTGCCGGTGCGTACGGCCTCGGCCAGCTCCGGATCGGTGTGATCGGTGAAGAACTGCCAGGGCGTACGGGCGCCCCACTCCTCGCCCATGAACAGCATCGGGGTGAAAGGGCCGGTCAGTACGAGCGCCGCCGCGCAGGCCAGCAGACCGGGGGAGAGGGAGGCCGCGAGCCGGTCGCCGAGCGCCCGGTTGCCGATCTGGTCGTGCGTCTGGGCGTAGCCGACGAAGCGGTGTGCGGCGCTGCGGGTGACGTCGACGGGACGGCCGTGCGTACGGCCCCGGAAGGTGGAGTACGTGCCGTTGTGGAAGAAGGCGCTCGTCACGGTCCTGGCGAGCCCGGCCAGCGGGGCGGCGGCGAAGTCCGCGTAGTAGCCCTGGGCCTCACCGGTCAGCGCGGTGTGCAGACAGTGGTGGAAGTCGTCGTTCCACTGGGCGTGCAGACCGATGCCGCCGGACTCGCGCGGAGTCGTCGTGCGCGGGTCGCAGAGGTCGGACTCGGCGATCAGCGAGAGCGGGCGGCCCAGTTCGGCGGCGAGCGCGTCGGTGGCGGCCGACAGTTCCTCCAGGAACGTCAGCGCCCGGGTGTCCGCGAGCGCGTGGACCGCGTCGAGCCGCAGTCCGTCCAGCCGGTAGTCGCGCAGCCAGGCGAGCGCGCTGCCGAGCAGGAAGGCCCGCACCTCGTCGGATCCGGGCGCGTCCAGATTGACCGCCGCGCCCCACGGGGTGTGGTGCGTCTCGGTGAAGTACGGGCCGAAGACGGGGAGGTAGTTGCCGGACGGGCCCAGGTGGTTGTGGACCACGTCCAGGACGACCGCGAGACCGAGCCCGTGTGCCGTGTCGACAAAGCGCTTCAGCCCCTCGGGGCCGCCGTACGGTTCATGCACGGCCCACAGCGAAACCCCCTCGTACCCCCACCCATGGACACCGGGAAACGGGCAGACCGGCATCAGCGACACATGGGTGATGCCCAGCTCGGCGAGGTGCCCCAGCCTGGCCGCCGCCGCGTCGAAGGTGCCGTCGGCGGTGTACGTACCGATGTGCAGCTCGTACAGGACCGCGCCCGGCAGCCCGCGCCCCGTCCAGCCCTCGGTGCGCCAGCTGTACGCGTCGTGGTCGACGACGGCGCTCTCGCCGTCAGGCCCGTCCGGCTGGCGGCGCGAGCGGGGATCGGGGCGCACCGGGCCGCCGTCGAGGGCGAAGCCGTAGTGGTCGCCGGCCGCGGCCTCCGCCTCCTCGGTCCACCAGCCGGGCCGGTCCGGATCACGGTCCATCGTCCGCAGCTCACCCGACAGCCGCAGGGCGGCCGACTCCGCGTCCGGTGCCCATACCTCGAACAACATGCAGCGCTCCCTCGTCTCCGTGTACCGGCCCATGGTCGGCAGAAGGTGCGATCTTCGACCCGCGACACTGGATCGAGCCCATTACTGGCGATTAAGGTCTGGTCCTGATCATTTCCCTGCCAGGTTCTGTCCTACGCACCCCCTCTTACGGCTGTGGAGGCCGAGATGACTGTGCCGCCGTTCCCGCCCGGTTTCCTCTGGGGAGCCTCCGCCTCCGCGTTCCAGACCGAGGGCGCCGCCGACACCGACGGAAAGGGACCCTCCGGCTGGGACGCCTTCGCGGCGCAGCCCGGACGGATCAAGGACGGCACCGACACCACCCGCGGCACCGGCTTCCACCGGCACTACCGCGAGGACGTCGCCCTGCTGGCCGGGCTCGGCGCCGACGCCTTCCGGTTCTCGGTGAGCTGGCCGCGCGTCGTCCCCGGAGGCAGCGGACCGGTCAACCCCCAGGGGCTCGACTTCTACGACCGCCTCGTCGACGAACTCTGCGCCCACGGCATCACCCCGGCCCCCACCCTGTACCACTGGGACACCCCGCTCCCGCTGGACGAGGCCGGCGGCTGGCTGAACCGGGACACGGCCTACCGCTTCGCCGAGTACGCGGGCATCGTCGCCGAACGGCTCGCCGACCGAGTACCCATGTGGATCACCCTCAACGAACCCGCCGAAGTGACCATGCTGGGCTACGCACTCGGTGAGCACGCCCCCGGCCGCTCCCTGCTCTTCGACGCGCTGCCCGCGGCCCACCACCAGCTCCTCGCCCACGGCCTGGCCGTACGCGCGCTACGGGCCGCGGGAGCCGAGAACATCGGCATCGCCGTCTCGCACTCCCCGGTCTGGACCGCCGGCGAGTCCGAGGAGGACCGCTTCGGCGCCGAGCTGTACGACACCCTCACCAACTGGCTGTTCGCCGACCCGCTCCTCACCGGCCGCTACCCCGACGAGAACTTCGCCGCGCTGATGCCCGGCCCCGTCGAGGACGACCTGCGGACCATCTCCACCCCGCTCGACTGGTACGGCGTCAACTACTACAACCCCACCCTGGTCGGAGCCCCCAGGGCCGACGCCCTCGACACGTTCGCCGGCTTCGGCATGCCTGCCGAACTCCCCTTCGGAATAAGGGAGATCGAGGGATACGAGACGACGGACTTCGGCTGGCCCGTCGTCCCCGACGGCCTGCGCGAGACCCTCGTCCAGCTGCGGGACCGCTACGGTGACCGGCTCCCTCCGCTCTACATCACCGAGAACGGCTGCGCCGTCGACGAACCCACCGCGGACGCCCGCCGGATCGCCTTCCTCGACGGCCACCTGGGCGCCCTGCGGGAGGCCATCGACGCGGGCGTCGACGTACGCGGCTACTTCACCTGGTCGCTCACCGACAACATCGAGTGGACCGAAGGGGTCAGCAAGCGTTTCGGCCTGGTCCACATCGACTTCGAGACGCTGCGCCGCACCCCCAAGGACTCGTACGCCTGGTACCGCGACGTCATCAGGGAGCAGCGCGGGCACGGGGGCTGACGCGCATCCACGCACCGTCCCCCGTGCCGGCCCTCAGACCAGGTGGATCCGCTCCTGCGTCACCGGATGCCCGGCCCTCGCGAACGCGGCCGCCATCGGAACGTTCCCCCGGTCGGTCGCGCCCGCGATGAACTCGGCTCCCCGGGCGGCCAGGAAGTGCGTGCACTCCACCAGCAGGTCGTAGCCGTAGCCGTGGCCACGGGCCTCGGGCAGCACCCCGATGAAGCCGATGCACGGCCCCGAGGGGTTGTGCGCGGGCACGTGCAGACCGGCCGGCTCACCGTCAGGGGTGTACGCCACCTGCCACCACTCCCGCGGCGAGGGGCACCAGTGGAAGAAGTCGAGCTCCTCCTGGGCCGCCGCCTCCAGCCCGCCGGGCCCCTCGATCGCCCGCAGGGCGTGCGCGTCGAGCGTGACCGTGTGGATCCGGCGCAACAGGCCGAGGATCACCGAGTCGTCGGGTTCCGGGCGGAAGGTCAGCCGGCCGGGGCGTCCGGGCAGGCCGCAGTCCGGCGTCCACCTGTACTGGTACCGCTCGACGAGCGGTTTCATACCGGCCGCCGTGGCGGCGGCGATCCGGGCCTCGGCGGCGGCCCGGACCTCGGGGACCTCACGCCAGTTCGCGGGAAGGCCCAGTTCGTACTCGGTGCGCAGCGGGGAGCGGCGAAGCAGTTCCGCGCCCGCCTCGTCCTCGCCGTCGGCGAAGTCGAACCAGTTGAGCACGACGGGCTCGGTGTCATCGGGACCGGCCCACCAGGCGGCCCTCGCGACGACGGTGTCGTCGCGCAGGGCGATCCAGGTCCACTCGGGGCGGTACTCCCCGCCGTCGCCCACCGTGGTGTAGCGGTGCCCGAAAGCGGCACGGCCGACGAGTGAGGCGTCCTGAAGGGAGTCGAAGAGAGAGGCGTCGCTCTGTGAGAGCGCGCGAATGACCAGATCGGTCATGGAGAAGTCCTCCGGAAGCAAGCTGAGCGCTCCCGGTCAGACCGAGTCGGACACCGCCCGACGGACGGGGCGGGAGCGCGGGAACGAAATGGAACGCGGGACGGTGTTGTTGCTCGTACCCATGTGCCTCGCCTCCTTCCTCGACCGGGGCCGGACGCCCACGCGGGCCACCCTAGCCTCTTCGAACGGGCCGGCCAAGGGATTTCGGACGGCCCCGCACGCCGACTCCGTCAGTCGTCCCACACCATGTCGAAGGCGCGCTCGAAGTTGACGTACCCCAGGCGCGCGAAGGACTTGGCCATCGGCAGGTTGCCGAGGTCCGTCGCGGCCCGGATGCGCTCCACACCGTCCTGCCCGGCGAGTACCCGGGTTCCCTCGGCGAGGAGTTCGTCGATGTGACCGTGACCGCGCTGCGCGGGCACGACGCCGATGTACGCGATGATCGGGTTGTAGCTGTTGCGGGCCGGGATGACGAAACCGACCGGCTCGCCGTCCGGGAGTTCGGCGACGCGCCACCACTCCCGCGGGGTGGAGTAGTGGGCGAACTCCTCGTCGTAGTGCTTCTCCGCGGCCTCGCGCGCCGACAGGCCGGACGCCAGGTCCCGCCGGCCATGGGCGTCGAGGGTGCCCTCCAGGACCGGCGCCATCAACGCGAGGAGGTCCTCGCGCCCGGCGACCGGACGGAACCGCAGCCGGCCGCTGTCGGCGGGCACGGGGGTGCCCGCCCGCCACTCCAGGCGCAGCCGTTCCACGAGCATCCGGGCGCCGGTGCGTTCCATGACCCGGACGCGGGCCTCGACGACGTCACGGGCGGCCGGGTCCTCGCGCCAGTCGGGCGGCACGAACCGCCCGTACTCGGGGCGCGCGGCACCGGCCGGAACGACGGCGGCGGTCGCCGTCTCCAGCAGCCGCAGCCCCGACTCCCCACGCTCCGGCTCGGGCAGGGTGTCGTCCAGGTCGAAGAAGTCGAGGAAGAGCGGCTCCCTGCCGTCCTTGCTCCACCAGGCGATCCGCGCCACCACCCGGTCGCCCCGCAGGGCCACCCACATCCACTCCGGGCGGCGGCGGCCGGTCGCGAGATCGTCCGCGAGTTCGTGGTCGAGGACATAGGACAGCCGGCAGAAGAGGTCCAGTTCCTCCGGGCCACGCAGCGGACGGACGGTCAGGCCGAGTGGAGCGTCGAGCACGAATCCCCCAGAGGGTGTACGAGCCCGCCCCGGCGGTCGCCGGGACGGCGCGGCGGCCGACAGTAGCAACGTCCGCCGCGCACGCCCCTGAACATTCACGGCGCGTGCAGGTCAGGAGGGCGGGAATCGGGGTTGTTCTGGACACTCCGGGGCGGTCGGGCCGACAATTGGCTCCGTGACGTCCTCCTTCGAGTCCCACACGTATCCCGCGCGGCTGTCCGACGCCCAGCGCGACCGTGTTCTCGGTGTGCTCAGAGAGGGCGCGGCACAGGGCAGGCTCTCCCACGACACCTTCATGCGGCGCATGGAACTGGCCCTGAGCGCCTCCCGTTCCGAGGAACTGGCTGCGCTCACCGCCGACCTGGAGGGCGAGGGCCGCTGGTCGCGGCAGCTCTTCCGGGTCGTGAGCGGGGTCTCCGGCTTTCCCGAGCGGGTGCGCAGGGCGTGGCGGTCCGAGCGGCTGCCCAAACTGCTGCTGCCGGCGCCGAGCCCGTACCCCCTGCTCATTGGCCGTGATCCGGGCAACGGACTCCGTCTCAGCCACGAGACGGTGTCCCGGACGCACGCCGAACTCACCGCGCACGGCGGCCGGTGGCGGCTGCGCGACCTCGGCTCGACCAACGGCACCTGCGTCAACGGGCAGCGCGTCACGGGGACGGTGTCGGTGCGAGAGGGGGACCAGGTGAGCTTCGGCAGGATGACCTTCCGGCTCTCCGCACCCTCGCTCCGGCCGCCGGCCTGACCGGGCGCGATCACGCCCGCTGATGCAGTCCGCGGCCCGCCAGGGTGAGGAAGGCCTCGCCGACCGCCTCCGAGAGCGTCGGATGCGGGTGGATGTGGTGGGCCACATCGGAGGGCTCGGCATCCCAGCCGACGATCAGCTGGCTCTCGGCGATCATCTCCGCCGCGAGACCGTCCGCATCACGGCCGACAGCGCCGCCGCGAGCGGCGGATCGAGTCACCGCTTCACCGTCGAGGACCGGCCGGGCGAGCTCAAGGAGACCCTGAACGGGCACCGCCTGAGCCGAGTCCGACCCCCGTGGTGTCCGTGCGCCGCCCGGGCGCCGGCGCCCCCGGACGCGGGTGCCGTGTCACCCGGACGGCCGCACGCCGACTGCGGCAGGCCCGTTCAGGTGATCCCCTGAGAGGGATCGCGCCGCGCACCGGCGCACCGAATGCCCGGGGGGTACGTCATGCAGGCAGACACGTCCGGAGACATACCGGCCCCGACGCCCTCGCCCGAAGGCCGCACCGCCCGGCGCCCGTCCACGCTGCCCCGCCGCACCGCCCGGGCCGGTGGCGGCCCCAGTCTTCTCGCGCCGGGTGCGGCGCACGACCCGTACCGGCTCTACCGGGTGCTCCGAGAGGAATACCCGCTCAGCTACGACGCGCCGTTGGGCGCCTGGCTCGTCAGCCGGTACGACGACGTCGCCACCGCCCTCACGGACCCGAAGTTCGCGGGCTACCCGCACGACGGAGCACCCAGGGGCGGCCCGGCCCCGCTCGGGCTCTGCCACGGCAGCGCCCGCTGCCTGCCCCGCGACCGGTACGAGGTGGCGGCCGGCTCCGTTCCCGGGCATCTGGCGTCGCGCGTCGAGCGGACCGCCTATGTGCTGGCCCGGCGCATCGCCGGACGCCCGCAGGCCGATCTCGTCGAGGAGTTCTGCCGCTGGCTGCCCGTCGGAGCCGATGCGGGCGCGGGCACCCGCGCGGCCGGCCCCTGCACCCGGTACACCGGACTGCGAGAGACCGCCCTCGCCTCCCTCCTCGCCAATCTGCTGGACGATCCCGACCTGCTGGCCGCCCTGCGCATCGAACCCGGGCTCACCGGCCGGGCCTGGACCGAGTCGCTGCGCCGCGACCCGCCTGTCCAGGTCGTGCTGCGCCGCACCGTCGCCGAGGTCACCCTCAGCGGCGGCACCCTGCCGCCCGGGGCGCCCGTCGCCTGCCTGATCGGCTCGGCAGGGCGTGACCCGGAACGGTTCGCAGCACCGGACGTCTTCGACCCCTTCCGTCGCGACCAGGACCGCGGCACACCCGGCCCCGCGGGCTGCCCCGCCGTGCTGCTGGGCCGGCTGGAGGCCGAACAGGGTCTGCGCGCCCTGCTCGACGCGATGCCCGCCCTGCGCTGGGCGGACGGATTCCGCCCGGCCGCCACCGGCCTGCTCACGCGGGGACCGCGCTCCCTTCTCGTCCAGCCCGGATGAGAAGAGCCACCGGCCGTTCGGCGAACAGCTCCGCCACCGGGACCGCGCCGCCGGAGAACTTCCGGCCCGGCGTCAGCAGATCGCTCCACACCCCGTCGTCCGGCAGCGCCAGCTCCGTCCCGCGCCAGCCGCCCGACTCCGCCAGCCGCAGCGACAGCCGGGTCACCGCCGTGACGACCTCGCCGGACCGGCCGAAGGCCAGGCAGTGCGCCGCAGCCGGACCGGAAGCGGCCAGGGGGGCGTACGTCCCCGACTCGCCGAACACCTCGGGCCGCTCCCGCCGCAGCCGCAGCGCCGCCGACGTCAGCGCCTCCTTCTCGTCGGTGGGCGCGTCGTCGGCGGGCGGTGCGAAGGGCCGCCGGTTGTCCGGGTCGACCAGCGCCAGGTACTCCCGCTCCGTGCCCTGGTAGAGATCCGGCACCCCCGGCATCGTCAGATGCACCAGTGCCGCGCCCAGCACATTGGCCCGCACGTGCGGGACCAGCGTCCCGGCGAACCGTTCGAGCAGCTCCCGCACCGGACCGGCGCCGGCGGCCGGACCGGCGGCCACGAAGTCCGTCGCCACCCGCTCGTACAACGGGTCGGGTTCGGTCCAGCTCGTGAACAGGCCCGACTCGCGCACCGACTTCAGCAGCGCCGGCTCCAGCCGGACGGCCTGCTCCCCGGGCGGGAACCCCACACAGCCGATCGCGGTCTGCCACGCCTGCCAGGCGAGCTGCGGATCGGGAGCGGCGGGGGCCGTCCGCGTCAGCTCGGCGACCAGCTCCGTCCACCGCCCGGGACACTGCGACAGCACCGCGATACCCGCCCGGACGTCGGCGCTGCGCTTGGTGTCGTGCGTCGTCAGGGCCGTGCCGGTGGCGGGCCAGTCGCGGGCGAGCCGCGCGCAGAAGGTGTGGAACGCCTCCGGCGCCACCGCAGGCTGCCCCGGATCACCGCCCACCTCGTTGGCCGAGATCAGCGGCACGTACCGGTAGTACGCCGTGTCCTCCACCGCCTTGGCGCGCAGCGCGGAGGCGGTCTGGGCGAAGCGGGCACAGAAGGCCGCCCGGTCCTCGCCCCCGCCGAGCCGCCCCAGGGCCAGCTCCCGCACCACGTCGACGGCCGCGGCCTCCTCCCGTACCGCGAACCCGGCCTTGGCGTCGCTCACCGCGACCGCGTCGAGCGCCGCCTCGGCCGTCGCCGTGCAGGGGCCGCCCGCCGTCACGTACGGGCGGTAGACCGGGACCCGGACCAGCAGTTCGCGCACGGCGGTGTGCAGGGCCCAGGGGGCGTGGTCGCGCAGCGCGGGGTCCTGGGCGCAGATGCGTGACGCGAGCCGGGTCAGCAGCTCTGTCTCGGCGGCCAGTTCATGGGTGACGACGCGGTACGCGGACCGGCGCACGGTCGCCGTCCAGTAGCCTCCCCGGTCGCCCGCCGGGGACGCGTACTCCCGGTAGCCACCGAGCAGCCCGGCCGCGCCCTCCGGGTCCACGAAGAGCCCGTCGATCCGGTGCAGCGCGTCGTACCCCGTCGTCCCGGCGACGGCCCAGCCCGCCGGCAGCGGCTCGGGCCCGGTGAGGATCTTCTCCACCACCGTCCACACCCCGCCGCTCGCCCCGGAGAGCCGCGCCAGATAGCCGGCCGGGTCGGCGAGCCCGTCCGGGTGGTCGATCCGCAGGCCGTCGACGACCCCGTCCCGTACCAGCTCCAGGATCTTGGCGTGGGAGGCGGCGAACACCTCGGGGTCCTCCACCCGCACCCCGATCAGCTCGGAGATGGTGAAGAACCGCCGGTAGTTCAGTTCGGTGCGGGCCAGCCGCCACCAGCCGAGCCGGTAGTGCTGGGCGTCCAGCAGCTCGGGCAGATCGAGGTGGGCGGTGCCGGCCCGCAGCGGGAACTCCTGCTCGCCGTAGCGCAGCACGTCTCCGTCGACCCGCAGCCGGTCCGTCTCCTCGCCGATCCTTCCGGCGAGGACGGGCAGCAGGATCCGCCCGTCGCCCGCCGCCCAGTCGATGTCGAACCAGCGGGCGTACGGGGAGCCCGGCCCCTCGCGCAGGACCTCGCGCAGTGCGTGGTTGTGCCTGGGGTCGGCGGCCATGTGGTTCGGCACGATGTCCAGGACGAGCCCGAGCCCGTGTTCCCGTGCGGTGCGGGCCAGCCGGCGCAGCCCCTCCTCGCCGCCCAGCTCGGCGCGTACCCGGCTGTGGTCGACGACGTCGTAGCCGTGCCGTGAGCCGGGCACGGCCTCGAGCACCGGTGACAGGTGCAGATGGGAGACGCCGAGGGAGGCGAGATACGGCACGGCGTCCTCGGCGGCCGAGAACGGGAACTCCGGCTGGAGCTGGAGCCGGTACGTGGCGGAAGGCGTCATGGGAACGTTCGTACCCAGATCGGGGCCGCCTGTGTCACCCGGGCACGGACGAGTGACGACCGGCGGCCCCGCGACGGCGTGCTTCCCCTCACACGGGCCCGGTCTCCTCCTTGCGCGGGCCCGGCCTCTCCCTCCTACGCCGGCCGCTGGAGCACCACCATGCTCCGTCCCACCAGCGTCACCCGATCGCCCGCCGCCACCTTCGGCCCCGCACCGGTCAGCACACCGTCCGGGCGGGCGGTGTCGACGACCGCGAGCCACTGCCGCCCGTGGTTGACCGGAACGGCGAATTCCAGCGTTTCGGCGCCGGCGTTGAACATCAGCAGGAACGAGTCGTCGGAGATCCGCTCCCCGCGCGGTCCCGGTTCCGAGATGGCGTGCCCGTTCAGGAAGACCGTCAGGGCCTTGGCGTGCGCCGCCTGCCAGTCCCGCTGGGTCATCTCCTCGCCCTCGGGCGTGAACCAGGCGATGTCGGAGAGCTCGTCGTGGGTGCCCTCCACAGGGCGCCCGTGGAAGAACCGCCGGCGCCGGAAGACGGGATGGTCGCGGCGCAGCCACACCATCGCCCGGGTGAACTCCAGCAGGCTGCTGCCGAGCCCGTCGCCGCCGTCCTCCGCGTCCTCGGCGTCCGCCGCCCCGGCCGGGTCCGGCCAGTGCACCCACGACAGCTCGCTGTCCTGGCAGTAGCCGTTGTTGTTGCCCCGCTGCGTACGGCCGAACTCGTCGCCGTGACTCAGCATCGGCACGCCCTGGGACAGCATCAGCGTGGCGATGAAGTTGCGCATCTGCCGCTCGCGCAGCTCCAGCACCTCGGGCCGGTCCGTCTCGCCCTCCACGCCGCAGTTCCACGACCGGTTGTGGCTCTCGCCGTCCCGGTTGCCCTCACCGTTGGCCTCGTTGTGCTTGTCGTTGTACGAGACCAGGTCGTGCAGGGTGAATCCGTCGTGGCAGGTGGTGAAGTTGATCGAGGCGAGCGGCCGCCGCCCGTCGTCCTGGTACAGGTCGGAGGAGCCCGTCAGCCGGCCGGCGAACTCGGCCAGGGTCCGGGGCTCGCCGCGCCACAGGTCGCGCACCGTGTCCCGGTACTTCCCGTTCCACTCGGTCCACAACGGCGGGAAGTTCCCCACCTGGTAACCGCCCTCGCCCACGTCCCACGGCTCGGCGATCAGCTTCACCTGGCTGACCACCGGGTCCTGCTGCACCAGGTCGAAGAACGACGACAGCCGGTCCACCTCGTGGAACTGCCGGGCCAGCGTGGCCGCCAGATCGAAGCGGAAGCCGTCCACGTGCATCTCGGTCACCCAGTAGCGCAGCGAGTCCATGATCAGCTGGAGCACGTGCGGGGAGCGCATCAGCAGGGAGTTCCCGGTCCCCGTGGTGTCCATGTAGTACCGCTGGTCGTCGGCGAGCCGGTAGTACGAGGCGTTGTCCAGCCCCCGGAAGGAGAGGGTCGGCCCCAGGTGGTTGCCCTCCGCCGTGTGGTTGTAGACCACGTCGAGGATCACCTCGATGCCTGCCTGGTGCAGGGCCCGCACCGCCTGCTTGAACTCCAGCACCTGCTCGCCCCGGTCGCCCCAGGAGGCGTAGGCGTTGTGCGGGGCGAAGAAACCGATGGTGTTGTAGCCCCAGTAGTTGGCGAGGCCCGCGTCCGCCAGCCGGTGGTCCTGGACGAACTGGTGCACCGGCATTAATTCGATCGCCGTGACCCCGAGCTCCGTCAGATGCGCGATGACCTCCGGATGGGCCAGCCCCGCGTACGTACCGCGCAGCTCCTTCGGCAGCCCCGGATGAAGCATCGTCAGACCCTTCACATGGGCCTCGTAGATCACCGTGCGGTGGTAGTCCGTACGGGGCCGCCGGTCGTCGCCCCAGTCGAAGTAGGGGTTCACCACGACCGAGGTCATGGTGTGCGGCGCGGAGTCCAGGTCGTTGCGCGCGTCGGGCCGGCCGAACGGATAGCCGTACACCGCCTCGCCCCACTGGATCTGCCCGGCGACCGCCCGTGCGTACGGATCCAGGAGCAGCTTGGCGGAGTTGCAGCGGGCCCCTCGCTGCGGTTCGTACGGCCCGTGCACCCTGAATCCGTACCGCTGACCGGGCATCACCCCGGGCAGGTAGGCATGGCGGACGAAGGCGTCGGTCTCCCTCAGCTCCACCGCCGTCTCGGAACCGTCGTCGTGCAGCAGGCACAACTCGATTCGGTGGGCGGCCTCCGAGAAGACCGCGAAGTTGGTCCCGGCGCCGTCGTACGTGGCACCGAGGGGGTACGCCTGTCCCGGCCAGACCTGCATAGATTCGACTCTTCCACTTCTGATGCGGTTGCCTGGGGAATGCGGGCTCCCTGGGGCAGATCTTCCCCGAAAGAGCGGCCCTTACCTAGGACCGGTCGGCAAATGGGGGCGGCGTCGCCCGGTCCGGTCAACATCGGGCCCCTCCGTGTCGCCCGGAACCGGAATCCGGCACCGGCGCCCGGCCGGTTGTCCGGAATGCGGCTTGGGGTGGGGTGTTTAATCACTATGAATCCGCTCACTCCGGCAGATCTCGCCGCACGGAACACGAGTTCACCGCAGGGGAGTTGGTAAAGGAGCCTGCGCATCCGGCTGCACCGGCTCCCGCTCCCGGAGTACCCTTCCTTGATCGTTGGTGGGGGAGTGGAAGGCGGTGCGCGGGTGAGCTCGGGAGGGTTCGAGCTGCCCCCAGGTGACACGGGTCACGAGGGGGATTCGGCTGATGTCCCGCCCGGGGCGGTTTCGCTTGCGCAGCCCCTGGAGATCGGTGCGGAGCTGGACTGGGGCGCGGAGGCCTGGAGCGAGGTGCGCACCCGTGCGCAACGGGCCGGGCGCGCCTACATCTGGCTGAATCTCGTGGAGCAGCGGCTGCGCGCCGTCGTCGCCGCGGTGCTCCGGCCCATCTACGAACCGGTCCACGGCGAGGACTGGGTGGTGGCCGCGGCGGGACCCGCCGGGCAGGAGTGGGTGCAGCGCGCCGTCGCGGTGCGCGAGGTGTCCCGCCGCAAGGGCTATCTGCTGGACCCGGCCGACGACAACGTCCTGAGCTTCCTCACGCTTCCGCAGCTGCGCGAGCTGATGGTCCAGCACTGGCCCTGCTTCGAGCCGTACTTCGACGACCGGCGCGACGTCGAGCTGGCCCTGGACGAGCTGGAGGTCGCACGCAACGTGGTCTCCCGCAACCGGGCCCTCAACGAGGCGGTGCTGGCCCAGGCCGAGCGGGCCTCCGCCCGGCTGCTGGAGATCCTGGGCAGCGGCGCGGCCGTCCCGTCCGCCGACCGTCTTCCGGTCGACGCCGTGGAGGAGCTCGTCGGGGACCGGTACGCGGATGTGGTGTCCGTCCATCCCGACCGGGTGCGGCTCCAGCGCCAACTGCCCGCCGAGGACCTCTTCGGTGGTTCGCGCCGCCTGGACGCGATCGGGATAGGGCTCAACCTGCTGGTCCAGAACTTCTCCGGCCGGCGGCTGATCCGGCTGGCCGAGTCGGGCTGCCGGATCCGGCTGCTCTTCATCAACCCGGCCAGCAGCGCGGTCAAGCGCCGGGAGCGGGAGCTCGGCCTCAAGAAGGGCGAGCTGAGCCGCTCCGTGGAGATGAACATCCTCCACATGCGCCGGGTCCGCTCCAAGCTCCGCGACCCGGGCGCCTTCGAGATCCATGTCTTCGACGAGACACCGCGCTTCACGGCATACCTGGTGGACGGCGACGGCGCCGACGCCGTGGGGGTCGTCCAGACCTACCTGCGCCGGGCGCGCGGCATGGAGGCGCCGGTGCTGGTGCTGCGGGGCGGCGGACGGGCGGTCGTCCGGGCCGGCCAGGACAGCGAGCACGGCCTGTTCGAGACGTACCGCGAGGAGTTCGAATCCGTGTGGACGGACTCCCGGCCGGTCTCCTGAGGGACCGCTCCTCCGGAGGGGCCCTGCTCGTTGTCAGTGCCCCGTGCGAGGGTGGTCGTCATCTGGGGGAGCACCACGAAGGAGGTACGGGATGAGCTGGCACCGGCAGGCGCTGGTCGGATTCGACCTGGAGACGACGGGTACGGAACCGCTGGAGGCCCGGATCGTGACAGCCGCGGTCGTCCGTGTCGACGGCAGCGACGGTGATCCGGTGAGCCGGCACGCCTGGCTGGCGGATCCGGGGATCCGGATCCCCGCACAGGCGTCCGCGATCCACGGCATCAGCAGCGAGCGGGCGGCGGCGGAGGGCCGGCCGGTGCGTGAGGTGGCCGACGAGATCGCCGACGCGCTGACCGGGTACTGGCGCCAGGGTGTCCCGGTGGTCGCGTACAACGCGGCCTTCGACCTGACGCTGCTGACGGCCGAGTTGCGCCGCCACGGGCTGCCCTCGCTCAGCGACCGGCTCGACGGGGCGGGGATCGGGCCGGTGATCGACCCGTACACGATCGACCGGGCCGTCGACCGCTACCGCAAGGGCAAGCGCAACCTCGAAGCGGTCTGCGTCGAGTACGGCGTGGTCCACGGGGGAGCACACGACGCGGGGGCGGACGCGCTCGCGGCGGTGCGGGTGGCGTACGCGATAGCCGCCCGGCACGGCTCGGTGGCCGCGCTGTCGGCGCCCGAACTTCACGAGCGCCAGATCACCTGGTACGCGGAGTGGGCCGCCGACTTCCAGCAGTTCCTGCGTCGCAAGGGCACGGCGGACGCGGTCATCGACAGCCGCTGGCCGGTACGGGAGCCGGTGCGGGTCTCGGGCTGAGTGGACCTTGCCCGGCCCGCAGCCGTGCGGTGTCCTCGATCGCCGGACGGGCTCGAACCGGCCCGGGCCGTTGCCCGCCCGCGGGCGGAGTCCGGGCGGGCGGCCGAGCCCGCCCGCCCGCCGATCGAGGACAACATGATCAGAACGGGTACCACCGGACCCCCGCGTCTCCGTCCCGCAGGGATGCCACGCGGCGGCGGAACTCCGCGAGTGCCTTCGGGTTGGCCGGGGCGTGCTGGGCGACCCAGGCACAGCTCGCCGTCTCCCGGGCTCCGCGCAGCACCGCGCAGCCGTCCCATTCCCGTACGTCCCACCCGTACGCCGAAGTGAAGGCGTCATAGGCCTCGGCCGCCAGCCCGTACCGGTCGCGGGACAGGGCGAGCACCACCAGATCGTGCTCGCGCAGATCCGTGGAGAAGGTCTCCAGGTCCACCAGGACCGGCCCGGCCGGACCGACATGGACGTTGCGTGCGAGCGCGTCGCCGTGGATCGGGCCCGGGGACAGATGGGGGACCAGCGCGGCGGCCGCCACCTCGAATCCGTCGCGGCGCTCGCGCAGGTACGCCGCGTCCGCCGGATCGATCGCCTCGCCGGCCAGGCGCAGCCACCGCTCGACGCCGCCCAGCAGCTCCCGGCGGGGCAGGGTGAGGCCCTCCGGGGCCGCCAGTGCGTGCACCGCGCTCAGCAGCGGCGCCAGATCCCGCGGCTCGGCCGGCCGCACCGCGTCGGGCAGCCGGTGCCACAGCGTCACGGGGTGGCCCTCGACGAGCCGCGCCCCGGGCTCGGCTGCCCGCACGGCGGGGACACCGGACGCGGTGAGCCACTGCGCCACGGCCACCTCGCGCTCGGCCCGTTCCAGCAGTTCCGGGCTCCGTACGGCGTCCCGGCCGATCTTGACGACCAGGTCGCCCACGCCGAACACCGCGTTCTCGCCCAGCGCGATCAGCTCCGCGTCGCCGGGCAGTCCGGCGGCGGTCAGCACCTCGCGCGCTCGCATCTCGTTCATGGATCCGATTTTCGCATCCGTGCAGGCCACCTTGACGAACCGACGGACCGTCAGCACGATGGCGGAGGCCACCTGAGCGGCCAGAACGGTATAAAGCCGGTCGAATGACGCAAGGGGGTCGCATCCATGACATTGGCAAATGCAACCGTGCAGTCCGGGCGGCAGGGTCCGCCGGGCGGTCCACCGGGTGGTGGGCGCGGCAGGCGGCCCGCACGGATCAACCGGAACGCCGGGACCTGGTTCCTGGTGCTGCCCGCCCTGATCCCGATCCTCGTCCTCAGCGTCGGGCCGCTGCTCTACGGCATCGCGCTGGCGTTCACCGACTCCCAGTCCGGCCGCACCCGGTCCACGCAGTGGGTCGGCGTACTGAACTTCCAGGACCTCCTCCACGACGGACTGTTCTGGGAGTCGTTCCGGATCGGACTGGTCTGGGCGCTCGGGGTCACCGTCCCGCAGTTCGTGCTGGCCCTGGGCCTCGCCCTGCTGCTCAACGAGAACCTGCGGCTGCGCTGGCTGGCCCGTGCCCTGGCGATCATTCCGTGGGCGATGCCCGAGGTCGTCGTCGGCATCATGTGGCGCCTCGTCTACAACCCGGACGCCGGAATCCTCAACGAGACCATCCGCGATCTGGGGCTCGGTGACGGCCGGGACTGGCTGACCGGCCTCGCCACCGCACTGCCGGCGGTGATCGTCGTCGGCATCTGGGCCGGCATGCCGCAGACCACGGTCGCCCTGCTGGCGGGGCTGCAGAACACCCCGCACGAGCTCCACGAGGCCGCCGCCCTGGACGGCGCGGGCGCCTGGCGCCGGTTCCGTACCGTCACCTGGCCCGCGCTCAGGCCGGTCGCCCTCTCCATCACCGCGCTCAACTTCATCTGGAACTTCAACGCCTTCGCCCTGGTCTACGTGCTGACCAACGGAGGTCCCGGCGGCCGCACCCGGCTGCCGATGCTCTTCGCCTACGAAGAGGCTTTCCGGTACGGACAGTTCGGCTACGCCGCGGCCATGGGCTGTGTGATGGTCGCGGTGATCTCCGTGATCCTCGCCGTGTACCTCGCCGGACGGCTCAGGGGAGGCGAGGACCGATGAGTCTGCGTACCAGCAGGCCCGCACGCGCAGGTCAGTACGTCGCGCTGCTCTGCTATCTGGTCTTCCTGGCCTTCCCGTTCCTGTGGCTGATCTCCACCGCCTTCAAGCCCGCACCCGAACTGGGCTCGCTGCACCCCACCTGGATCCCCGAGCACCCGACGCTGGACAACTTCCGGCAGGCCTTCGACGAACAGCCGCTGCTGCGGGCCGCCGGCAACTCGCTGATCGCCGCGCTCTCCGCCGGTGTCATCGCCGTCGTCGTCGCGACCCCGATGGCCTATGTGATGGCCCGCCACCGCTCACGCCTCTCCACGGCCGCCACCGGCTGGGTCGTGGTCAGCCAGGCGTTCCCCTTCGTCCTGCTGATCATTCCGCTCTTCCTGGTCCTCAAGCACCTGCATCTGATCAACACCCTGTGGGGACTGATCATGGTGTACGTGGTGTGGGCGCTGCCGTTCGCGCTGTGGATGCTGGTCGGCTACGTACGGGCCGTGCCGCCCGAACTGGAGGAGGCCGCGGCGGTCGACGGGGCGGGCCGGCTGCGGACGCTCGTCTCGGTGACCGTCCCGCTGCTGGGCCCGGGGATCGTCGCCACCGCACTCTTCGCGTTCGTCACCGCCTGGAACGAGTTCTTCTTCGCGCTCGTTCTGCTCAAGACACCGGAGAAGCAGACCCTGCCGGTCGTACTGACCCACTTCCTCGGCGCGGAGGGTGCGAGCGACCTCGGGCCGCTCGCCGCCGCCGCGTTCCTCGCCACCCTTCCCTCGCTCGTCCTCTTCGCCGTCATTCAGCGGCGGATCACGGGCGGCATGCTCGCCGGGGCGGTGAAGAGCTGATGCGCGCACTCGTACGCACGGCCGCCGCGGCGGCCACCGCGCTCGCCCTGCTGCTCACCGGTTGCGGCGGGGGCGGCGACGACGGGACGGACGGGAGGATCAAGCTCCGCTTCCAGTCGCTGGCCTGGCAGAAGGAGTCCGTCGACATCAACAGGCAGCTGGTGAAGGAGTGGAACGCGAGCCATCCCGATGTCGAGGTCCAGTACGTCCAGGGCAGCTGGGACAGCGTCCACGACCAGCTCCTCACGTCCTTCGAGGGCGGTGAGGCGCCGGACGTCATCCACGACGCGTCCGACGACCTCGCGGACTTCGCGTACGGCGGCTACCTCGCCGATCTGCGGACCCTTCTCCCGGACCGGCTGACCGGCGACATCCCCGCGCAGAGCCTGCGGACAGCCACGTTCGACGGCGGGGTCTACGGGGTGCCCTTCCTCCAGGAGCCACGGGTCCTGATCGCCAACACCAAGATCCTCAAGGCCTCCGGGGTCCGCATCCCGACCCCGGAGAGGCCCTGGAGCTGGCCGGAGTTCCGTCAGGTCACCAAACAGCTGACGGGCAAGGGCCGTTACGGGATCGCGTGGCCGCTCAAGGAACCGGTCTCCGTCACCCTGAACCTGGGCCTGTCGGCGGGCGGCGAGCTGTTCCACCGAGGCGCCGACGGAAAGGTGACCGTCGCCATGGGCGAGGGCGACCAGGTCGTCCCGGGCATCATCCACGACCAGGTCAACACCGACCACAGTGCCGCCCGTACCGCGCTCGGCATGGGCGGTGGCGACACGCTGCCCGGCCTCTTCGGCGGGAAGTACGCCATGGTGCCGCTCGGCTTCTCCTACCGCCAGCAGGTGGTCGAACAGGCCCCGAAGGGGTTCGAGTGGACCGTGCTGCCGGCCCCTGCCGGCAGCGAGGGACTGGCCCAGGGCGTGAGCCCGCAGACCCTGTCCGTCGCCGAGGACAGCCCGCACAAGAAGGAGGCCGTGGAGTTCATCGACTTCCTGCTGCGGCCCGCCAACATGGTGCGGCTGGCCAAGGGGGACTGGATGCTGCCGACGGGTACGGCCGCCCTGGCGGATCCCTCGCTGCACACCGCCGAGCGCGGCTGGGCGACGGGCGCCGCCCTCGCGACCGCGCTGCGCTCCGCGCCGGCCCAGTCCGTGCGCGGCTACCCCGAGTGGAAGGACAAGGTCGCCACGCCCGCGCTCCAGGAGTACTACAGCGGTGCGATCGACGCGGATGAGCTGAGGAAACGTCTGGTGGAGGACGGTAACCGGGTTCTGGCCCGATACCAGCGATGACTTCGGGCAGGGAGGAAAGAGATTACCGACCGGTACGTATCTTTCCCGCGCCGAAGCGTGGACGATCCGGGCGCCGGACGCCTGCCTGGAGTCGCGGCAAGACATTTCTGAACGACGGCGATTCAGACAGTCATCGGCTTGAATTTGCTTCTTCACACCCTTGCCGGGACGTGCGCATACGGGTATGGCCGGGGAAACGCTCCGTTTCTCTTCGGTCCGTTGAATGCAGACTGAAACGGAACGCGCGGCCGCTTTTGGCTGAAAAGGAGAACATTGACAACGTCAATTGCTCTGGGCTGTACTCCTGTCGGTGGTCGGTCGTGGTGCGGAATTTCTGCCGAGGCGGGAAGTCCGTATCGCAATAACGACCGAGTTCGCGTCCCGGAAAAGTAAATTCAAAGTCAAAGATGGAGGTGCTGTTATGAAGTTCCTTTTTCTGCTGAAGGACAAGATGACGCCGGAGAAGAGCCTGAAGGCATACGCCTGGTACCACTGGTACTAAACCGGCATTCGAGTCCGGCCGGCCGGCGGACGCGGTCCGTCGGCCGGGTCCGTGCCCGGCGTGGCCTCAACGGCCCGCCGGGCGCGGGCGCCTCTCGCTTCTTGGAGACCACGATGCAGATATCCGGTACCGGCAGCCGTGCCCGGGACGTCGTCTTCGCGCCGAGACTCCAGGCGCTCCTGAGGGACCACCGGGGCGAGGAGATCTTCCGGCTGGACTCCGGCACCGTCGGCGTCGCCGGGGCCGGTCTGACCGACCGTATCCTCGCCGCCAGGCCGGCCACCGAGGACGAGCGCCCCACCTTCAAACCTCTCCACGGGCGGTCCATTCCTCGCGCCGAGGCCGCCACCGTCATGCAGGCCATCGGCCGCGACGTCCGGACGGCCCTGAAGAAGCCCGTTCCCGGGAACGCCGACCTCCGGGGTGAATGGCCGCATGTGGGCCACGTGTACCTGCGTGACCTGATGCTCGGGGACGACCCCTACCGGCTGCGCGTCCTCATGGACCGCGTCCTGGAACTGACGCCCAAACTCACCTGGTCGGTCATCGTCGCCGGAGCCGCGCTGCCCGGCAGGCTGCGCCCCGGCGCCCCGGTCTCCGCCATCGCGGGCCTGACCGCCGAGGCCAAGGGGTACGGCGACCGCCGCTACGCGATGGGTTTGTACCGCAGAGCCGCGGCCCCGGTCTGCTTCACCGTATCGACACTTGTCGCCAACGCGCTCTGGCTCGGATCACCGTTCGACGACGCGACCTCGAACCGGAACATCCTGTACGAGGCCATGCGGCTGCTGCCGCCCTCCTGGAACATTCTGCGAAGGGCGTCCCCGGAGTACCTCGCGCTCGACCCCCGGATCGGCGCCGGCGACGACGTCCTGCTCCTGCCGCTGCTGAGTCACCGGGATCCCGCCCTCTGGGAGGACCCCGATGTGTTCAGGCCGGGGCGATGGGACCTTCTCGACCCGGACGACCTGCCCGGCTACCTGCCCTTCGGCCATGAATCCGAGCGCTGTTGGGGACGGCACATGGTGATGCCGCTCGCGGAGATGCTGCTCGACATGGTGCGTGGCGGCGGTCTGACGGTGGATCCCGCACAGACGGCCGCCGAAGTCCCCCTCGCCGGGCTGATGGGTGTGGCAGGGGTGCGGATCACTCGACGCTGAACCACTACGCTCCGCCCCGTCCGTGAGGTGGCGTCACGGACGGGGCGAAGTGCTGTGTCCGTGACGCGCACGCCCCGACAGGGCGGAAGTTGTGACCGAGTTGGGGACCACCGGTCGGCTTCTTGTGACGAAACCTTGTCGGGGACGCCACAGGCGCAAGGGGGGTCTTGATCTGCGCGCGTCAATCGGTAAGGGTTTCGAGCCAGCCCCCGGAGATCTTCCGGCCGAGGGCCAATCCCCCCACAAAGAATGACGAGGAGATCCCTCTTCATGGCAATTCACAAGCGCGCACGCCGGTTCAAGCTCACCGCCGCCATCACCGCGGTGGCCGCCGCAGCCGGAGTCACCCTGCTGGCCAGCCCCTTCGCCGGAGCGGCACCCGCCCCCGCGACGGGCAAGATCTACGGTGCCGACGCGGCGACCGCCGTCTCCGGCAGCTACATCGTGATGCTGGACCAGAAGGCGGACAAGGCGAAGCTCGCCAAGCAGTACGGCGGCAAGCTGAAGCGCAACTACAGCTCCGCCATCAACGGCTTCTCCGCCAGCGGCCTTTCGGAGACCGAGGCCAAGCGGCTCGCCGCCGACCCGGCCGTCTCCAAGGTCGTCCAGAACAAGAAGTTCCACATCGACGCAACCCAGGACAACCCGCCGTCCTGGGGCCTGGACCGCATCGACCAGGCGGAGACCGCCGGGGACAACGCGTACACCTACCCGGACAGCGCGGGCGAGGGTGTCACCGCGTACGTCATCGACACCGGGGTCCGCACCACGCACGAGGAGTTCGAGGGCCGGGCCAGCTCGGGCTTCGACGCCGTGGACAACGACGACAGTGCCGACGACGGCAACGGCCACGGCACCCACGTGGCCGGCACCATAGCCGGGGCGACGTACGGCGTCGCCAAGCAGGCCAAGATCGTCGCCGTCCGCGTTCTGGACGACTCGGGCTCGGGCACCACCGAGCAGGTCGTCGCCGGCATCGACTGGGTCACCGAGAACCACGAGGGCCCGTCCGTCGCCAACATGAGCCTCGGCGGTGGCGTGGACGAGGCGCTCGACGCGGCGGTCCAGAAGGCCATCACCTCCGGAGTCACCTTCGCGGTGGCCGCCGGGAACGAGTCGAGCGACGCGAGCGAGGGCTCCCCGTCGCGCGTCCCGGAAGCGATCACCGTCGCCTCGTCCACGGTGGACGACGAGCAGTCGTCGTTCTCCAACTACGGCTCGGTCGTGGACATCTACGCCCCGGGCTCGGACATCACCTCGTCGTGGAACGACAGCGACGACGCCTCCAACACCATCTCCGGTACGTCCATGGCGACCCCGCACGTCGTCGGTGCCGCCGCCGTCTACCTGGCCGGGCACCCGGACGCCACCCCGGAGGAGGTCGCGACGGCGCTGACCGAGGGAGCCACCCCGGACGCCATCAGCAACGCCACCGAAGGGACGGCGAACAAGCTGCTGAAGGTCGTTGAGTAACACGGGCACCATCTGACCGGCGGCCACCGCGCCCTCCCCCACGGGGCGCGGCGGCCGCACGGCTCGGGAAGATCGTCCTATGGTGTGCCCATGATGATGTACGCGGTGTCGTCGCCCGGGACGAGCGGGAGCGGTCACCGGGGGCTCCCCACAGCCGGGCCCCGCGAACTGCCCAGCGGATCCTCCCGGACGGCCGGAGACGGCACATGAGCGAGCCGACCCCGGGCGTGGCCGCGGCGGTCGAGGGCGAACTCCGGCTCCTCGACCCGGTGG
This sequence comes from Streptomyces sp. NPDC002809, assembly GCF_040295435.1. Lineage (NCBI taxonomy): Bacteria > Bacillati > Actinomycetota > Actinomycetes > Kitasatosporales > Streptomycetaceae > Streptomyces > Streptomyces sp. NPDC002809. The sequence continues at coordinate 7,452 of NZ_JBEOVJ010000009.1, read as the reverse complement.
TCCGGGCCTCCACCGAACTCCTCGTCCAGGTCCTGCACCCCGACTTCCACGAGGTGGACACCACCGGCCGACGCTGGGACCGCGAGATGGTCATCACCTCGCTGATCTCGGACACGGCCCCACGGCCCGGTCAGCTCACCGCCTCACGGATGCGCGGGATCCAACTGGCCGACGAGCTCGTCCACGTCACGTTCGACACCGAGGCCAAGGGGAAGCGCGCCCACCGCAGTTCGCTGTGGCGCCTCGCCGGGACGCGATGGCTGCTGTACTACCACCAGGCCACCCCCTTCGACCCTTCGGCGGCCGCCGAGGGGTGAGGTGTCAGCGGCGGTCCGCACGATGCGCCCGCGCCGACCACCGTCCGTCCGTGCGGGAGATCCGTACCGGATGGCCGAAGCAGTCACTGACCTGATCGGTGGTCAGCACCTCGTCGGCCGGCCCCGAGGCCACACTCCGCCCGCCGCGCAGCAGCATCGCATGCGTGGTCGAGGCCGGCAGCTCCTCCAGATGGTGGGTGACCAGCACCGTCGCCAGCTCCGGAGTCTCCTCGCGCAGCGCGTCCAGGCTGTCGAGCAACTGCTCCCGGGCGGCCAGATCCAGCCCGGTGGCCGGCTCGTCGAGCAGCAGCAGCCGGGGCTGCGGCATCAGCGCGCGGGCGATGAGCGTACGACCGCGCTCACCCTGCGACAGGGTCGGCCAGCGCGACCGCGTCCTGCCGCCCATGCCCAGCATCTTCAGCAGCCGCTCGGCACGCTCCCGCTGCTCCGCCCCGGGTGACCAGCGCGGCAGCGGCTCGACCGAGTTGGTCAGGCCGGTCAGCACCACCTGGCTCACCGTCAGCGGGGAACGCAGCGGATGACGCGGATCGACATGCCCCAGCAGGGTCCGCAGCTCCCGCAGATCGACCCGGCCGAGCGTACGTCCCAGCACCTCCACCGAGCCCCGGGTGGGATGGGTGACCGCGCCGAGCAGCCCGAGCAGGGTGCTCTTGCCCGCACCGTTGGCGCCCAGCAGGGCCCAGTGCTCACCGCTCCGTACGGTCAGCGAGACCGAGTCGAGCAGGACGTTCCCGTCACGTACGAGGCAGACGCGGTCGGCCCGGATCACCGGCACCGGGGCGGTCGGGATGCTCCGGGCGGGAACGGCGTCGGTCGTGGTCACGTGCGCGTACTCCTTCATACGGTTGCGAGCGCCTCCAGGCGGCTCATGTCCTCGGCCGTCAGCCGGATCTCCCGCGCCCCCAGGTTCTCCGAGAGGTGGACGGAAGAACCGGTGCCCGGCGTCGGGCACAGCACGGGGGAGCGGTGCAGGAGCCAGGCGAGGGCGATCTGCCCGCGGGTGGCGCCGTGGCTCTCCGCGACACCGTCGAGCGTGGCGGAGGCGTCGCCGGTCAGTGCGCCGTCGGCCAGCGGGAACCAGGGGAGGAACGCCAGGCCGTGGGCTTCGCACACCTTCAGCACCGCGTCCGACGCGCGGTCGAGGAGGTTGAAGCGGTTCTGCACCGAGGCGATCCCGGTCAGGGAGAGCGCCTGCTCCAGCTGGTCGGCGGTGAGGGTGTCCAGACCGATGCAGCGGATCTTACCCTCCTGCCGCAGCGCATCCAGAGCGCCCAGCTGATCGGCCATCGGCACCTGCGGGTCCAGCCGGTGCAACTGGTACAGGTCGATCCGGTCGGTCCGCAGCCTGCGCAGACTCGCCTCGCACATGGCGCGCAGATCCTCCGGACGCCCCGCGATGTGCCAAGCGCTGTCGCCGGTGCGGACGACACCGCCCTTGGTCGCGATCACGAGCTCGTCGCGGTACGGGTGAAGCGCCTCGGCCACCAGTTCCTCGGCCACACCGGGCCCGTAGTTGTCGGCGGTGTCGATCAGCGTGACCCCCTGCTCGACCGCCGACCGGAGTACCGCCAGCGCGTCCCGGCGCTCGCCGCGCGGGCCCCAGTACCCGGGGCCGGTCAGCTGGGCGGTGCCGTAGCCGAGACGCCGCACGGGCAGCTCGCCGCCGAGGAGGAACGAGCCGTCGGGGGAGGGGAGCGAAGCAGACATGAAGGAACAGTAGTACCGGGGTCCGGTGCCCCTCCGGCCGGCGCCTGTCGCCTTTCTTCAAGACCCGGAGCGGCGGCCCTTCCTAGAGTGCTGTGCATGAAGACCGAGCACACCCATATGACCGAATGCGCCGCCGAAGCCGCCCGCGTGGCCCGCGGCGTCCGCCCCGAACAGCTCGACGCGCCCGTCACTCCCTGCGCCGGCTGGGACGTCCGCGGGCTCATCAACCACTGGGTGCTCTACACCTCGCACGGCATGGAGCACCGCGCTCTGCGCACGGAGATCCCCGAGGAGTTCACCGCGCGGGACTTCACGGCGGAGGCCGACTGGGCCGAGCGGTACGCGGCCCAGCTGGACCGAGCCGTCGCCGCCTGGTCGGACCCCGCCGCCTGGGAGGGCGTGATCGGCACCGGTGAGTCGGCCACCCCGGCCGCGGACACCGCCGCGATGCTCATCGAGGAGACGGCCCTGCACGGCTGGGACGTGGCCCGGGCCACCGGCCAGGAGTTCCGGCTCTCGGACGGGGCGGCCGCCCATGTCCTGGGGATCGTCGAGAAGACCGCGGCGCTCTACCGCCAGTACGAAGGCTTCGCCGCTGAGGTCACCCCCGCTGCGGGGGCCGGCGACTTCACCCGCGCAGTGGCCCTGAGCGGCCGCGATCCGCAGTGGACCGCCGCCTGAGAATGGCCCAGCCCCACGGGCGCTGAATGGCCCGCGGGGATGAGCCACCGGCTGGCTAGGCTCATTCCATGACCACTCACCGCAGCCCGGACCCGGGCAGGGCCGTCATCGACTTCTTCTTCGACCCGGCCTGCCCGTTCGCCTGGATCACCTCCCGCTGGATGCTGGAGGTGGAGCAGCAGCGCGACATCGAGCTCCGCTTCCACGTGATGAGCCTCCACCTGCACAACACGGGCAATGAACTCCCCGACTGGTACCGCACCCTGGTCGACAAGTCGATCGGGCCGGTACGCGTCGCCGTCGCCGCGGCCGGACTGCTGGGCGAGGGCGTCCTGCGCGATCTGTACACGGCCTTCGGGGTCCGGATCCACCAGCAGAAGAACGAGGACTTCGACGAGGTGATCGCCCAGTCCCTCGACGAGCTCGGCCTGCCCGCCGAACTGGCCGCGGCCGCTCACGACCCGGCGTACGACGAGGCGCTGCGCCGCAGCCACGACGCCGGCAAGGACCCGGAGGCGGACGGATACGTGGGCACGCCCACGATCCACGTCGACGGGACGGTCTGGTTCGGCCCCGTGCTGCGGGCCGTGCCGCGCGGCGGGGAGGCGGCCCGGCTGTTCGACAGCTTCCGGGTGCTCGCCGGGTACGACGACTTCTTCGAGCTCAAGCGGACCCGCACGGGCGGCCTGGATTTGGGCTGAGAGAGCCCCGGCAGGATTCCGGGCGGGAGGCGCCCTACGCGCTGACCGGGGCGGACCGGGCCGACTTGACGCGGGCCTCGTCGTACCGGTCCAGCAGCAGCCGCGCCAGTTCCGGCGACGGACCCAGCACGCCGGCCAGCACATCCGCCCCGGCCTCGGCAGCCCCTGCCGCGATGCGGTCCGGGAGACGGCCGGGCGCGATGACGTACGGGGCGACCGCCACCCGGCGCACACCGTCGGCCCGCAGGGCGCGTACCGCGTCCTCGGTACGGGGACGGGATGCGGAGGCGAACGCAGGCCGCACGGAACACCAACCGGTGTGCCGCAGCTCCCGCGCGATTTCAGCGATCACTGCGATCGCCTCCGGGTCTGTGGAGCCCGCCGAGGCCAGGACGAGCCCGGTCGAGCCTTTGTCGCCGGGGCGGACTCCGGCTTCGTACAGCCGCCGCTCCAAAGCGGAGTTCAGCAGCGGCGAGGGGCCGAGCACCTCGGCCTGCCGCACCCGCAGCCGCGGCAGCCGGGCGCGTGCCTCCCGCAGGACCGCCGGGATGTCGGACTTGGCGTGGAAGGCGCGGGTGAGCAGCAGCGGAAGCGCCACCACCTCACCCGCGCCCTGCGCGTCCAGCCGTTCCAGGACCCGTGGCACCGACGGTGCGTTGAAGTCCAGGAACCCGGTCTCCACCCGCAGCCCCGGCCGCAGCGACCGTACCCGCGCGGTGAGCGCGTGCACGGTCGCCGCGTGCCGCGGATCACGGCTGCCGTGGGCGATGACGAGAAGGACCGGAGATGTCATGACGCTCTCAGCTCTTGACGAGGAGGCCGCGGCTGCGCAGCACCCACCGCTCCAGCGGACTGAAGATGAGCAGATCGATCGCGATGCCGACGATCAGGATCAGGAAGATGGCGAGGAAGACCATAGACATGCTGCTGGTCTCACGCCCCTGCTCCAGCAACTGCCCGAGTCCCACACCCAGATCGGGCGACGAGGCGATGATCTCGGCGGCCATCAGCGAGCGCCAGGAGAAGGCCCAGCCCTGCTTCAGTCCCGCCAGGTATCCGGGCAGCGACGCCGGCAGCACGATGTGCCAGGTGCCGCGCAGCCCGGTGGCACCGAGCGTCTTGCCGGCCCGCAGGTGCAGCGGCGGGATCTGGTCGACACCGGCCACGAGCCCGTTGGCGATGGACGGGACGGCACCCAGCAGGATCACCGCGTACATCATCCTGTCGTCCAGCCCCAGCCAGATGACGGCGGGCGGCACCCATGCCACCGACGGCAGCGACTGGAGCCCGGAGAGCACCGGACCGATCGCCGCTCGCACCACCTTCACCCGGGACACCAGCAGCCCCAGCGGGGTGCCGATGACGAGAGCGAAGAGGAAGCCGAGCAGACCGCGCGAGACGCTCGTCCAGATGTAGCCGATCAGGGTGCCCTGCGCCCAGGCGTTGGACACCTCGTCCCAGACCAGTGCGGGCGACGGCAGCTTGTAGTCGTCGGTGACCTTCGCCCAGATCAGGATCTGCCAGATGAGCAGCACCAGCGCGACGGCCACCACCGGAGGCAGGACCTTCTGCGTCAGTACCTGGCGCACCGGTGTCCGGCTCACCCGTACCGCGTCGAGTGCGTCGAGTCCCGCCTCCAGACCGGCCAGGTCCTGGGCCTCGTCCCTCGGGGCGGAGTCCTTGGCAGAGGTCTCAGTGCTGGCCATGTCGGCGGATCTCCCCACGCAGTTGTTCGGTGATCTCGACGGACAGTTCCGCCACGGCGGTGTCCTCGATGCGGCGCGGCTGCTGGATGTCGACCGTCCACTCACGGGCGATCCGGCCGGGGCGGGACGAGAGCAGCACCACACGCTCGGCGAGCCGCACCGCCTCGCGCACGTTGTGCGTGACGAAGAGGACGGAGACCTTCGTCTCGCGCCAGATCCGGGTCAGTTCGTCGTGCAGCACATCGCGGGTGATGGCGTCGAGCGCGGCGAACGGCTCGTCCATCAGCAGCAGCTGACTGTCCTGGGCGAGCGCCCTGGCCATCGCCACCCGCTGCCGCATGCCGCCCGACAGCTCGTGCACCCGCTTGCCGTACGCCCCGCCCAGACGCACCAGCTCCAGCAGCCGCTCCGCCTCCGTACGGCGTTCCGACTTCGGCACGCCGCGCAGCCGCAGCGCCAGTTCGATGTTCTTGCCCGCGGTCAGCCACGGGAAGAGGGCATGCTCCTGGAACATCAGGGCCGGCCGTCCTCCAGGAGTCTCGATGGACCCCGCGGTCGGACGGTCGAGTCCCGCGACCAGGTTGAGCAGCGTCGATTTGCCGCACCCGGAAGCCCCCAGGAGGGTGACGAACTCGCCGGGAGCGACATCGAGCGTGATGTCGTCCAGCACGAGCTGCTGCCCTTCCGGTCCGGCGAAGGACTTCGAGACGTGGTCGATCCGGGCGGCGTGCCCGACCGCCCTACGGTCCTCGGCCTTGGTGAGCGTCGTCGTCGCCATGGTCGTCACCTCCTGGGAGATCCTGTAACGGTCGGGTGGTTACTTGACGCCGAGACCGGCGTCGGCGACCTCGGGCTTGCCCGCGGCCTTGAGGATCTTGTTCAGCGGCTTCAGGTCGTAGATGCCCGTCAGATCCGTCTCGTCCAGCAGGCCGGCCTTCACCGCGTGCTTCGCCTCCGTGTCGAGCGTGGCGGCCAGCGGGTCATCGGTGAACTGGATCGACTTCCACGCCGGGTCCAGGACGTCCGCGGGCAGTTCCTTGCCGGACAGCGTCTTGAGCGCGGCGTTGGCGGAGGCCTTCGCCTTGTCCGGGTTGGCGTTGATCCACGCGTTGCTGTTGACCGAGCCGCGCAGCACCGCCTCGACGACATCCGGGTGCTCGGTGAGGAACTTCTGCGACACGATGATGTTCGTGATCACGAACTTGTTGTCCGGCCAGAGCGTCGACTCGTCGAGCAGCACCTTCGCACCCTGGGCGACGAGCTTGGACGCGGTCGGCTCAGGCACCCAGGCGCCGTCGATGGAACCCGACTTGTAGGCGTCCGGGGTCACCTTGTTGTCCGTGCGGACGACGGAGACGTCACCCTTGCCGCTCTGCGCGTCGACCTCCCAGCCCTTCTCGGAGATCCAGTTGAGGAAGGCCACGTCCTGGGTGTTGCCGAGCTGGGGGGTGGCGATCTTCTTGCCCTTGAGGTCGTCGAGCGACTTGACCTTCTTCGGGTTGACGACCAGCTTGACGCCGCCGGAGGCCGAACCGCCGATGATACGAAGGCTCTTGCCCTTGGACTTCGTGAAGCCGTTGATGGCGGGCGAGGGGCCGATGAAGCCGATGTCGATCGAGCCGGCGTTGAGGGCCTCGATCTCGGAGGGCCCCGCGTTGAACGTCGAGGGCTTGACCTCGGTGGAGCCGAGCTCCTTGGCGATGATGCCTTCCTGGATACCGACCAGCGCGGTGGCGTGCGTCAGGTTCGGGAAGTACCCGATCTTCACGGTGTCCGTGGAGAGCTTCTTGCCGTTGGAGGCGACGTTCGCCTTCTTGGCGTCGTCGTCCTTCGCGTCGGAGCCGTAGCCGCAGGCGGTGAGCGCAACGGCGAGCAGCGGCAGGGCGGCGGCAGCTGCGATGCTGCGGCGAAGCGTGGTACGGGGGGCAGACACGGGAGGTCTTCCTCTCGGAGGCCCGGTTCTCACGTCCCTCGGAAGTCCGGGGACGTGGCCGGGAAGTCGGCAGGTCTTCGTCTGAACTGGCGGTGCAGGTGGTGCTGCCGGGCGCGCAGGCAGTGCGCGTACGTCATCGCGCACATCGCGCAACCCCGCCCTGGCCGCTGCCGAGGGCACCGCTGCCGACACGGCCGCCCTCCTTCGCGAAGGTCGAGAAAATGTCCTGGCTCATCAGAAGTCCCACTCCGTGTCGTCGTCCACAGGAGTCCCGGCCTGCGGGACGGCTTCGAAGGAGGTGCCTGCCATGCCGGCGGTGAGGGTGGTGCCGTCGGTGGGGTCGATGAGGAGGAAGGAGCCGGTGCGGCGGGAGTCGGCGTAGGTGT